>NZ_JAQMTY010000009.1 GCF_028330765.1 Spirulina subsalsa CS-330
CCCTCTGGGCGAGGGGTTGGGGGTGAGGGTGATCAAGTCAGTCAACCCGGTGGGTTGCTGAATGTTTTGCTGGCGAGATGCGATCGCATCATGGGCTTAATTGGCGTGTTTTTCTGGCCGGATGTCTGCTGTTGCCGCAAAAATAAGGTGAGCAACGTCTGTGTACTCACCCCTGGGTAGATGTTTTGATGTATTGTTGAGTCGCCCGACACGGTGGCAAGACGAGCACCCGTGGACTATACTGTCATTAGCTGTGATTAAACCCAAAGCCCAACGTTTCGTTGGAGCTTTTTTTTATGAGCCATCCGGTCAGATGTGCGGCTGTTCCTTTTTACTAAACCGTAGTTTTGCGGATGCCGCCAAGGGGCAACGGGTTTACTTCCCGAAACTTTTATAAAAGGCTAAGACTATATGAAGCTGTGGTAAAGACACGCAGGGGATGCCACGTCAAAAACGGTACTGTTGTTCTTGATCCTGGACTCGCTACAATGAATTCGCTCCATCCCTCTCGCTGCCATGACCCACGCGCCGCCGGACTGGTTACGACTCAAAAAAGCCCTTGCTGTTGAAGCCGATCGCGGCTTTGCCGATTTGCAGGGTAATCAGTATCGGTTTAGCGAGTTTATGACCCTCAGTTTTGGGCAAACGCTGCACCAAGGCACGCCGGATCAGCGGCGACAATGGGCGAAACTGGCCGCCGATTTTGCCCAGTATTCGGAGGCAACCCTGAGCCAACGCCGCGCTGCGATCGCCGCTGCCCGCCATCTGATCCAAGCCCTCCTCGCTCCCCCCTCAACGCCCCAACCGTCCCGCCTTCAGCGCACCCCCATCGCTCAAGCTTCGCCCAGTGCGGGGCCAATCTCTCTAGATCTGCCCTTGGTGGAGCTTCCCAGTCTGAAGGGGCGGCGAGGGGTGAAAGCCTTGGTGCGCTTAGATCTTTGCACGGTGCGGGATGCGCTGTTTTACTATCCCCGCGACCATATCGACTACGCCCGTCAAGCCAATATTGCGGAGCTTGAACCAGGGGAAACGGTGACACTGATCGGGACGGTGAAGAGTTGCCGCTGTTTCACCAGTCCGCGCAATAAGCAATTGACGATCTGGGAATTGCGATTGCGCGATCGCACCGGTCAAATTAAACTCAGTCGCTTTTACCACGGCTCCCGGTTTAGCGGTCGGGGCTGGCAAAAATCCCAAGAGGCTTACTATCCCGTCGGGGTCACCGCTGCCGCCTCTGGACTGGTGAAGGTGAATAAATACGGCTTAACCCTCGATAACCCCGAAGTGGAAGTGCTCGATGGCCCCGATGGTGAATTGGAGTCGTTGAAAATTGGGCGGATTGTGCCGGTGTATCCCCTCACGGAAGGGGTGACGGCGGACAATGTGCGGCGGGCGATCGTGGCAGCACTGCCAGCGGTGGAACATTTAACCGACCCTCTCCCGATCGCGCTCCGGGAGCAATATGGATTTGTGGATCTCCCCACCGCCCTGCGCCATCTCCATTTTCCCCCCGACCATGACCACCTCGCCCAAGCCCGCCGCCGCCTCATTTTCGATGAATTTTTCTACCTGCAATTGGGCTTTTTGCGCCGTCGTCAAGAGCGACAACAGGAGCAGACCGGCGTTGTGTTAGCGACCACGGGGGAATTGAGCGATCGCTTCCGTACCCTGCTCCCCTTCCAACTCACCACCGCCCAACAACGGGTGATCAGCGACATTCTCCAAGACCTCGCCTCCGAAACCCCGATGAATCGCCTCGTTCAAGGCGATGTGGGGTCAGGGAAAACCGTCGTCGCCGTCTTCGCCATCCTCGCCGCCCTCCAAGCCGGGTATCAAGCCGCCCTCATGGCCCCCACCGAAGTCCTCGCCGAACAGCATTACCGCAAACTCGTCGAATGGTTCAACCTCCTCCATCTCCCCGTTGAACTCCTCACCGGCTCCACCGGAGTCAAAAAACGCCGCGACATCCACAGCCAACTCTATACCGGCGAATTGCCCCTCCTCGTCGGAACCCACGCCCTAATTGAAGACCCGGTACAGTTTCGCCAACTGGGCCTTGTGGTCATCGATGAGCAGCACCGTTTTGGGGTCAAACAACGGGCGCGACTCCTCGCCAAAGGTCAGTCCCCCCACGTCCTTACCATGACCGCGACCCCCATCCCCCGCACCCTCTCCCTCAGTCTCCACGGCGACCTCGATGTCTCCCAAATCGACGAACTCCCCCCCGGTCGCCAAGCGATCCAAACCACGGTTTTATCCGCCAAACAACGCCCCCAAGCCTACGACCTGATCCGCCGTGAACTGGCCCAAGGTCGCCAAGCCTATATCATTTTTCCCCTGATCGAAGAGTCGGAAAAACTGGATGTTAAGGCAGCAACAAAAGAGCACGATCGCTTACAGTCCACCATCTTTCCAGAAGTCCAAGTTGGCCTCCTCCACGGTCGGATGAAGGGGGCGGAAAAGGAAGCAGCCCTGCGCCAATTTCGGGACAATGAAACGCCGATTATTGTTTCAACAACGGTGATTGAAGTAGGGGTCGATGTGCCCAATGCAACGGTGATGTTAATCGAAAATGCGGAGCGGTTTGGGCTGTCGCAGTTGCACCAACTGCGGGGCCGGGTGGGGCGGGGTTCTCATCAGTCCTATTGTTTTTTAATGAGTAGTAGTAAAAACCCAGATTCGCGCCAACGGTTGAATGTGTTGGAGCAGTCCCAAGATGGGTTTTTCATTGCAGAAATGGATCTGCGTTTACGGGGGCCGGGGGAGGTATTGGGAACGCGGCAAACGGGGTTAGCGGATTTTGCCCTGGCGAGCTTAGTGGATGATCAAGATGTGCTATTGTTAGCGCGGGATGGGGCGGAAAAGCTCATGTTGGCTGATCCAGAATTACACGATCATCCCTCCTTAAAAGCGGAATTAGAAGAGCGCGATCGCCAACTGATGGGCGGCACTATTTTAAATTAAGAAATGAAATGGAGTCAGTGCGATCGCGCTACGATTCGTCCTTACACTCATCGAAAATTAAACCGTTGCCGGGTGGGTGGGGGTGGCGGTACGTTGGGGTTGATGGGGTTAGGAAAGGGGCGATCGCCTATCACAAAATAGTCAAGTAGGTATCGATGGACTGTTCAGGTAAAACCCGTAATTGTTGATTTTTTAAGTCTAGTTCAATCCCCAATGCTTCGAGGGGAATTACACCAAGTAAGGGATCACGCCCGCCGGGTAATTCTAAACATTCAAATGTGCCTTCTCGACCCTCTAGCACAATGCTGGCATCGCGGAAAATTTTGGTTTTACTGAAGCCGTTAGCAGTGGCGACATCTACTTCTTTGAGCAGTTCTAGGCCGAGTTGCGCGATCGCATCACTCGGCAGACATAAGGTGGTTGCCCCTGTATCCACTAGAACATTATCGAGGGTGAGCGATCGCACTTCTTCTTCTGGGATGTATCCACGTGAAGCAGCGGATTGGTCGGCACGGTTGATGATGGTGAGGGTGGTGATGATTTTACCCATTGGGTTTTCTGTTGCGTTTGGCATGACTCTATTTTTGTCACTCTACCTCAATTATGACGAATGGATGACGTGATGGATTGGTCGGGGCGTAATGGTTGCGCTCTGGGGGGCAACGAACAAAACGCACCGCTGCGGGGTGGGTGGGGGCGGCGGTGCGTTGGGGGTGATGGGGTTTTAGTGATGGTTATGTAGAGCAATCCTATGACTTTATGCTGAATTATCTGGCTTAAATAAAGACACTAAATCGCGTTTTCCGTATACCACTCGTATAATTTCTACGACATCTTCTGAAACCTGATAAAACAGGATATATTCACCGATTAATACTCCTCTCAATCCCACGAAAAGACCATCATAACGTTTGCCAATCATGGGGAACTGGCGTAATTTTTGACACCAAGCGGTGAATTGTTGAAGAAACTGTTCGCCTGTTTCCACATTGGTTTGAGCAAAATAGTCGATCGCGCCTTCTAAATCTTGAATGGCTGGTGGTGAGATGACATACTCTCTCATGCTCTATTATTGTTGCGGGTTGTAGAGGCGATCGCGCAGTTGGGCAATTACCACATCGCCTTCAACGCCTTCACCACGGGCTAGTGCTTCAACACCAACGGTAATCTTTTGCCGGGTCTCGGTGAGCCATTCCTCATAGGTGATTTGCTGTTTTAGGAGTTCGAGGGCTTGGGCGAACAGGTCATCGGCACTCTGGTAATGACCGTTATCGAGTTGAGCTTGAATAAACGTTTCGTATTCGGGTTTGAGGGTGATTTGCATGGAGACACCTCAATCTTAGGGTACGTTGTCATTATGGCATTTTCACCACGAATGGGCGTTTGCGCCCAAGCCCCACCGCAAAACGCACCGCTGCGGGGTAGGTGGGGGTGGCGGTGCGTTGGGGTTGATGGGGTTGGGGGTGCGATCGCGTTAATCTTGCAGTGTATGGAGTCAGATGTTTAGCTTTCTTGCTCCTTTTGTTCTTCTAGAATTGTTTCAATATCTCGCGATCCATGGATGACTCGCAAAACATCAACACCTGCTTCCGTGACTTGATAAAAAATCAAATAGTTTCGGAATCCTTTCACCGCGACTTGACGAATGTTTTGCAAGCGTGGGTGCGAAAATTGACAAGATTTTCCCATCTTTGGCATTTTTCCAAGTTGTTTAAATGTTATTTCTGTTGCATACAGAAACTGCTCTCCATTTTCCAAGTTATTTGCTGCAATATAGGTAGCAATATCAATCAGGTCACGAATAACCTGTGGACGCTTCAGGACTTCATACATCTGATTTTTTATTGAGACGTTCTTGTACTGCTTGGCGAATTTTTGTCCAGTCGCGATCGCTCATTGGGGTTACCGTTCCTGAATCTAATCCAGCTAACAGAAAGGTCTCAAGTTGTGCTTGGGCTTTCCGTTTCTGATCTTGACGGATTAAATCGCGCATATATTCACTAACGCTGCCATAACCGCCCAGCTTGACCTGTTCTTCGATATAGTCCCGCATGGTATCGGGCAGGGAAACATTCATGGTTTTCATAGCACACTATTTAATCAAGGTTGTGCCTATTATGGCAATATTTGCCATTTCTTGCCATGACCACAACAGCAAAGCACCCCGCCCTGACGCAAAACGCACCGCTGCGGGGTGGGTGGGGGCAGCGGTGCGTTGGGGTTTATGGGGTAGTTATGACTGAGGTTTGTTACTTCGGATTAGTCCAACCGTTGATCCGATAATCAGTTGCTGAGATAGAACGTTCACCTGCAACTACTCCGCCACTCAATCCCAAACCAATATCAATATATTTGACTGTTTTTGTAGTGGGGTTATAGCTGGTCACAATGCCGACATGGCCATACGTGCCATCAAATTTCGGAGAATATTTACCAAATGAAATAACTGCTCCTTGTTTGGGTGGATTGGATGCTAAACCACCAGTAGTTGTGTATGCACTAAAGTATTGAGGAAATTGACTTGCCACTACACTAGCTGTAGCATAACCATGACCAAAGCTGCGAAGCTTATATCGCTCAGACTCAGGCAAATAAACATCCTGAATATATCGTGCAATCAGTGATACACATTGCCCTGCTAAATCATTACGATCAAGGCGTTTAATAGGTTGAGTTTGTGACTTAGCCCAATTAACGAAAACATCAAATTTGGGGTTGCTGAAATGTTCTCCTAACCATTTTTCTGAAGCATTCAATACCCCACTATTCACACCCGTCTTGAATAAGACTTGACCAGCTTGTGAATATACAACGAGATTCCCATCGCCCTGAACAGCAAAATAAGCTCCGTCATTACCATAAGTATCTGTTGCCCAAAGTGGTGAGTCATCCTTGTAAAGAACAACATTTCCATCCCCTTGGATAGAGAGCTTATTAGCTCCACTTCCGGCTGTTCCCGTTGCCCAAATGGGTTCGTCATCAGCGTTGTACATCACGAGATTGCCATCACCCTGGAATGCTAATTTATATCCCGGTTTGGTTTCCCATTCCTGACCTGGGAAAAAGTTCAAACCAAAGTGTTTGGTTTCAGAGCCATTGATTGAGCCTTCTTGGGGTTTGATATCAAAACTCCGGGGCCGCTTTTCTTCCTCTTGTACATCTAGGGAAAGTTGATAGTTTGTTTGCTCACCAGATTTACTACTGACTCGCGCATAATAAGGGCTATCAGGACTCAAAAGATACTCCGCACTCACGGCATTCTGATTAGAGGAGTCAATGATTTTCAGGACATTATAATATTTGTCATACAGAACAATCTGTACATCTCCTGCTAACTTATCCACGACATTACCATTCTCATTGAGAATAGAGAGTTTCAACTTTCGGAACTCTGAATCAGTCCAGAACTTATAGGTATCTTTATCAACAAATTCTGGATTTTTAAAACTCACAAAATCATTAAGTACCTTACGCTGGCCAGCAATATTTCCTAAATCATAGGGATCTAAGCCATCTGAATCAGTTCGAGAAAGGTCATTGCCAGCCTGATCGAGGTTGACAACAGCTTGATATGATTGAGAACCTTTTGCTGATTTGACCTTGACCCTGAGCGTATAGTTACCCTTTGCCACATCCGAGAAGCTGACATAATTGCCACTGTCAGGTGCTTTTGTCTCCACCACGACACCATCTTTAAGCAATTCAACCGTGAAATCATCCTGAGTAAAGCCATCCCCAGCCAGCGCAAACTGGACACGACTTTGGGCACTTTCAAGACTAAAGTTAAACTCACTACTACCGCCTGACACATTACGGACTTGTCGCCCATCAGGAATATCAAAGGTCTGAGTTACGGGGGCGACTGAATTATAGAACCGATCAAAAATGCGCCGCAGGAAATTACTAAACCCGGAACTTGAAGTGCTACGAAACCGACTGACAAATGATTCCCAGGTTGTAGAAATCACTGCGGCGACTGTCGCAGCGTCAGGATTTGCAGCCCGTTCCATCGGGGTAAACTCATCCTCACCGCTCCAGGTTAACGGCACATACTGAAGGTCTTTTTCGTAATCCTCAGCTTTCATTGTTTTCGCCAAATGCACCGCTGCCGCGACATTGAGCAGCCCTGCACCCGTTTCTAGATCGGGATTAGCTTCACCTAAATCGGTTGCGGTTTGTTTCAGGATTGCGATCGCTTGCTGGTAACTCAGATCCGGATTTGCTGCCCAGAGTTGGGAAATCGCCCCCGTTACCTGTGCCGCTGCCATTGATGAACCGTTGCCACCATGGGCCATCAGGTCTAAACCCTTGCCATAGCTGGAATAGGAGGCGCGATCGTAGCCCTGCCAATTGGAGGCATTGGGGTCGATTTGTTCCGCTGCGCCCACGGTGATGATGTTGTCGAACTGTTCCGAGGCTTGACCCAATGCCGACATCAACGCCCCTTGATTCCCGGAAGCGGCGACCACTAACACATCATTTTGGCGGGCATATTCCAACGCCGCCATCTCCATCGGGGTGAATTCGTCGCGGGTCGTGATGTTACCGTCTGCGTCAATTTGGGTGAGGTCAAAACTGAGATTTACCACCGCGTTAGGCTGCTCCGACTCCACCGCCGCATCAACGAATTCCACCAGGGAACTCGCCCATTGACCCGAACCCACAGAACGCCCCACCCACAGGGGAGCATCGTCATTGATGGTATTGATCAGGCTGACGACTTGCGTACCGTGTTCGTCGCCCTCGCCATCGGTGAGGAGTGAATTATCATCGCCATCAATGAAGTCTGAACCCGTCAAAATCGCGTCCGCATCCAAGCCGATCGCATCGGCATCGACCCCGGTATCAATCACCCCCACCAAGGGCTGAAACTCCCGTGCAGCTTCAAAATCGGCGGCGGTATAGTCCACATTATCGGTGTAGGCGTTGGCGTATTCAATTAAGGCTTGGCCCATGTTCTGAGTCCGCCAATCGCGCCCCTCGGCCACCATCTCATCCATGAGGGCGGTTTCAGCGGTTGCGCCGCGCACTTGGAAAACGATGTCGTTATAGTCTTGGTCGGATTGGTCTAGGGTGACATCTTCAAAGGCGAAGGTATTACCGTCCCCCGTCACATCGGCAATCTGGCCGAATTGCATTGCACTGTCGGGGCGGGACATGGAAAAGCGGACGTTTTCGATCTTGCCATTGGCGACATCTTCGATGGAGTGGTTCGAGGCGAGCATGATCCCGAAGCGATCGCCCGCCTTCATTTCAAATTCTCGCACCCCTTGATATTTGCCCGCGTTGAAATCCGCCTCGCGCATTGTGCCGCTGAACCGCGCCCCATCGGTGGCATCGGAAATCACCACATGGCCTTGCTCGGAATTACTTAACGCCCGTTCTGCCGCCAATTGAGTGAAATTTTCACTATCAGGATCGAGACCCTCAAGGCTGAAAATCCCCACTTCACCGCGACGGTACGCACCCCCGTCAAAGAGAAAATCGATGCCCACCGTGCCATCCGCACCGACGGTAAACTCTCCGCCTGTGTAGTTGGATTCAGAAGGTGACGCGAAGGGTAAAATCTCGACATCGGCGGGATCAAAGTTGAGGCTGTCGGGGGCGCGATCGCCCTCTAAATGATCGAGAAGATCATCAACATTGACATCATCGAAATCGGGTTGCTCATCAAACGGACTATCTGCGATCGCACTGGGCGTGAGGATCGGTTCGAGAATGAAGGCGTGGAAGGGAGATGGAGATTGTGGGGATTTAGGCATCGGTATTGACCTGATAAGCGTGTGAAGAAGCGAGTTAGACAGAACTAGCGTCAGCACTTCAGACAACAAATGCACCTACTTAACTATCTGGGCTTTGTTATTCTTTTTATGCAGTTAAATGCGCCGGTTTGGTAAAGTTTTGATGAAATCCCAGTGATGCAATCCCTCACCCAACCCTCTCCCCCAGGAGAGGGCTTTTGGCTCCCTTCTCCTTCGGGAGAAGGGCTGGGGATGAGGGTGCTCCCTGGCGAGCCGTGTGAATCTGCAAAAGTTGAGATGTACCCAAGGCGATTAAACAAACACAAGGGGTTTATGGCGTAGGGGTTCAAACGCGATCGTATCAAAGCGATACAAACTCGCCGGCCGGCCCGCCCCCCGTGAGGTTTTCACGCCGGTATCTTGGAGGATGCCGAGTTTGAGGAGACGGGCGCGAAAATTGGAATAGTCGGCGAAGTTTTCGCCGAGGACGGTGCAGTAGAGTTGTTGACACTCCCACCGTTAAATCAAAGATTATAACGGGGGATTCTTGCTTCATTGGGTTTGTCTAGTCTCAAGTCATCTCTGTCTTGAAACCCCGTCCAGATTCCCCGACCCAAGCATCTGTTTAACGTCCACTGAATGTCC
>NZ_JAQMTY010000085.1 GCF_028330765.1 Spirulina subsalsa CS-330
ACCTAATATAGTTCAATCGGAATCAATTCAGCGACAGGTTTCTGAAAGTTTAGAGCCTGCGATCGCACCTGACATGGTTCCGCGAAAAGAAACCGTTACGAGTTCTGAGACATCACAAAATTCATCAGAATCAATTCAGCGACAGGTTTCTGAAAGTTTAGATCCTGCGATCGCACCCGACAGAATTCAACGACAAGAAAGTATCACCAGTTCTGAAAGCTCAACAAGTCCAACTAAACCAATTCAACGGCAGGTTTCTGAAAGTTTAGATCCTGCGATCGCACCTGATATAGTTCAATCGGAATCAATTCAGCGGCAGGTTTCTGAACGTGGTGAAATGGTGGCTCCGGCGAATTTGCCTGAATCAAGTCAGCGACAAAAGGAGGTCAAAGAATCTGCACCGTTGGGGTCGAGAAAAACGATCGCACGTTCTAGCTTGCCCAATGTCCTTGAGAAAATTGGCACATTTAGCCCCCTGAAGCGATCGCGCCCCGCCGCCGCCCCGTCGCCCGTCATCCAGCGCCAAGCCAAAGCCCCCGAACCCAAAATCGTACAGCCCTCCAGCGTCGCAATTCCGGAAACCTGGTCAAGCATCACCGACCTCTTGCAAGCCAGCACAGATGGGGGCGCAACTGCTCCACCAACTCAGTCCCCATTCCCCCCCACGGCCCTATCGAAAAACAACATCACCCCTCGCCGTTCGTCCCTGAGCAACAGCAAACCCCTCAAAGCAGGCAACCGCAGCCCCAAAACCCCATGGAGTCCGGTCGAAGGCGTGATTCAAACCAAACTTGATCCCCGTGAGCAGCCGCGCAAAACACTCAAATTCACGCCCGCAGGAGTGCAGAGCGTCGCAGCACAGCGTCAGACCCTTCAGCGTGACGAAGACACCAAAGCCACCGCCAAAGTCGCTACCAAGGCCACCGCGAAAAAGCGATCGCCCTCCTCCACCTATCGCCAAGCCAGAGCCGATGAAGATCACCTCGAACATCTGGCCTATGCTATTTATGCGATCGTGCGCCAACGCATCGCCATCGAGCAAGAACGCCACGGACGCGGCTACTCCGGTCGCCTTCCCTGGTAAACCCCTGAAACATCATAAGGAGTCAGCACATGAGCAACAGCCCCATTCCCACCGGAAAACTTGAAAAAGCCATTTTGAAATCCGATGAAAGTGATGACATTGAATTTCAATTTAACCCCACCTCATTGAGTTTTAGCCAATCCATCGATCTAGACGCTGAAACCGCCGCTCGCACCGAATCCGGTGATCCAAAAGTCAGCTTCAAAGGGCCCTGTAGTCGCACCTTAAGCATCTCTGATATTAAATTTGACACCTACGAAACCGGCGAAAACGTCATTGAAAAATACATCGGCAAATTCCTCAAAGCCCTAGACTTTGCCGCAAAAGGCGAAGCCAAAGGCAAACGTCCCCCCACCTACACCTTTATTTGGGGGCAAAATCAATACATTCGTCGCTGTTTCATTGAATCCCTTGATTTCGACATCACCCGCTTTTTAATTGACGGCACACCCGTACAAGCCGTGATCAGTTCCCTCACCCTCACCGAAATTGAATCCGTAACCGCTAGCGGTTCCACCAATCCCTTTGGACGTGGCAGCGGGCCCAATCGCTAATCTGGTACGGATAGACTTTTTATGAACACAACCTATATTGCCCAAGCGACCCTCAAAATCAATGGCAGCGAAGCCTCGTCCAAAATCATGGAAAGCTTACTGCAAATTTCCATTGAACAAAGCCTCCATTTACCGGCAATGTTCACCTTGATCATCCAAAACTCTCGCTATCCAGGTGATCCGGATGACAAGTTTTGGCAACATGAAACAGAATTTGAAATTGGGACAGAAATTGAAATCGGGTTCATTGGTAGTTCCACCGAAGATAAAGACTTTAGTGAAGTCGAAGCAGGCAGCGTCATTAAAGGGGAAGTAACGGCGATCGAAACCCAATTTACCACCGGTTCCCAAGCCCCGATCATCATCCGAGGCTATGATATTTCCCATCGCCTCCATCGTGGTCGCTTCAATCGTTCCTTTCAAGATGCAACCGATAGTGACATTGTCAAAAAAATCATTGGTGAAGTCGGCATTACTTCTAATACGATTGATGCAACTAGCCCTACCCATGAATATGTTTTTCAAGAAAATCAAACCAATATGGAATTTTTCCGAGAGCGAGCCGCCCGGAACGGTTATGAACTTTTTGTTCAAGATGGTAAATTGAATTTTCGCAAACCCAAATCCGAAGCCACGATCGAATTAGAATGGTTAAAGGATTTATATGATTTTCGAGTGCGGGTTTCTAGTGCAGAGCAGGTGAGTTCCGTCGAAGTGCGCGGCTGGGACTATACCAAAAAAGAACCCATTGTTGCCACAAAAAACACCGATCAAGTTTTAACAGAAACAGACTATGGCAAGGGCAAAAAAACCAGCAGTAGTTTTAGTGGTAAGCCCACTAGTCCGAAGGTAATTGTAGTAGACAAACCGGTTTCTAGTACGTCTGAAGCTGATAAAATTGCGCAATCCTTAGTGGATGAACTGGGGGGAGAATTTGTCGTTGCGGATGCCCGTGCTGAGGGGAATCCGGACATCTGTCCCGGTAAGATTATTAAACTCAAGGACATGAGTAAATATAGTGGCAGTTATTACGTCACAGAAACGCGGCATTTATACGAAAATCGCATCTACATTACAGAATTCACAGTGCGAGGTTTGCGGGGGGGGGATTTACTGGCAACCTTAGCGCCGCCAACCCGTTTAAAGCCAGGTCAAACCTTGATGGTGGGACAGGTTACGGATAATAATGATCCGAAAAAATGGGGTCGGGTGCGGGTGTGGTTTCCCACGCTCACGCCGAAAGAGGGAAAGGATGCCCATACCAGTTATTGGGCGCGGGTGGTGGCGATCGGTGCAGGCAAAGAGCGGGGGTTTGATTGTTTGCCGGAGGTGGATGATGAGGTGTTGGTGGCGTTTGAACATGGGGATATTCATCGGCCCTATGTGGTGGGGGGGGTGTGGAATGGGAAGGATGCGCCGCCGACGGTGGTGACGGATAGTGTGGTGGATGGGAAGGTACGGCTACGCACATTTAAGACCCGCATTGGGCATCAGTTGCAGTTTGTGGAGGAGGATAAAGATAGTACAAAGCAAGGGATTTATGTTGATACGAAAGATAAGTATTATTTGCATTTCAATGATACAGATCAATTTTTAGAGCTTAAAACTAAAGATGGACACCAAGTTTTACTGGATGATAAGAATCAAAAGATTCTAATTAAGAGCAAAGGAAGCCATCAAGTACTACTAGATGATAAAGGCAAGAAAATTGAAATCAAGTCTGGTGGTGGTCATCTTGTTAAGCTGGATGATAATAGCAAGAAAATTGAAATCACCTCTACGGGGGATATTAATTTAACGGCTGGAATGGGAAAAAATATTAATTTAGATGCAACGAAAATCAATCTGACGGGTAAGAGTGCGATTACCTTGAAAGTGGGGGGAAATTCCCTCGATATTCAGATGGCGAGTGTGACGTTAAAGTCAGCGGCAACGATGACAGTAGAGGGCTTAAGTACGACGATTAAGGGGACAGCATCGGTGGCGGTGTCGTCATTATCAATCAAGTTAGGGTAGGAGGTTTAAACAATGCCGAATTTAGTGACGATGGGGGCGATGATGCAATGTGTGCCGTTTGGGGCAGCGCCGAGTAGTTTGATTGTGATTCCGAAGGGGATTCCGGTGACGGCTCCGGCGATGTTGGCGGCAACGGTGATGGATTTTGCGCCGATTGTGAATATTCCGCCGTTTGGGGTTTGTACGTCGTTGGCGAATCCGACAGTGGCGGCGGCGACGGCGGCAGCGTTGGGGGTGTTGACTCCGATGCCTTGTATTCCGGCAACGGTGGGGCCGTGGCAGCCGGGGGCGCTGAAGGTGAAGATTGGGGCGTTTGCGGCGTTGTCGGATACGTCGATTTGTAATTGTGCCTATGGGGGGGTGATTAAGATTACGATGCCGGGTCAGTTTATTACGACGGTGACGTGATGGGGGGAACGGATTGGGTGGGGGAGGTGTGGCGATCGCACCTCTCTTTAACCGCACAAATTACCCTGCCCTGTTTGCCCGCTCAGAGCGCGGCGACCTTGGCAAAGGTGGCGGGGTTGGTGGAGACTTTCGGCAGTCCGTTGACGGTGGCGGAGCGGGAGCAACTGGGGGAGAGTTTGCATGAGTTGATCCTGACGAGTTTTCAATCCGGGCCAGGGGCGCGGCTCCAGGTGGAGATTACGCCCAATGCACCGCCGGAAACGGGAATTACTTGCAATTTCCAGACGACGATCGCACCGTTACCGCCACCATCTCAGCCGACGGATCTTGATCCAACGGTGTTGGCTTGGGTGGAGCGATGTGATCCGGGAGCGGCGATCGCTATGATTGGGGCGGGTGCGGGTCATGGTGCGATCGCGCTGCGGCAGTGGGGCTACGCGGTGGAAGCCTGGGAATGGCGCGGGGATACGCCAGACCCGGCGGTGATTCAACAGGATCAGGATTTTTTGAACCCGTTAGCGCGGTTAACGCCGTCCCGGTTTGAACTGGCGATCGCCCCGGATGTGGTGGAAACCAGTTTGCGCCATCCCGATACCCTGCGGCTGCTGTTGGCGAAACTCTGTGATGGGGTGGTGTCGGGGGGGTATCTGCTGCTGGGGTTGTGGATCAGTGCGGTGGAGGTGGAGCCGGCGGTGCAGGAATGGGTGCAATGGTGCGGCGGGTTGATCGTGACCCAGGGACAATTAATGACGCTCACGGCGGGATTGCCGATAATGGTGATCGAACAGAGGGCGATCGCCCTTTCCCCCGCTCTTGATGCCATCCCGTTACCCGCTAGCCTCAAGCCCCAAATTCAACGCCAGTGGGTGATGTGGCAGCGGTCTTAACAGTTTCAACTCAGACCCATGGTTGCGTAGACGATGTTCAAACGGAAACTTCCCCGACCCCGGCGCTGGATAGTGGTTACCAGTGCGATCGCTATTCTCACCTTTAACCTCCACCTCCTCGCGCAACTCCACCGCGCCCACCAGGCCAGCCCCCAGCCCGAAGCGATCCTTGTCCTGGGGGGCGACTTTGAGCGGGAATATGTGGCCGCCTACTTTGCCCAAGAACATCCAGGGTTGGATCTGTGGATTTCGTCGGGAATGCCCGAAGCCAAATCCCGCGCCTATTTCGCCCAGGTGGGAGTAGACCCCCAACGGCTCAATTACGATCGCCGCGCCGTGGATACCGTCACCAATTTCACCACCATGGGGCCAGTCTTCCACGCCCAAAACATCCGCCATCTTTACCTGATCACGTCGGATTTTCACCTCGGTCGCGCCCGGTTTCTCGCCTATCTCATCTTTGGCCATTACGGCATCACCGTCACCCCGATCGCCGTGCCCACCCAAACCCCTAATGAATCCTGGTGGGAAATTGTCCGGGACGGAGGGCGCGGCGTATTGTGGATCTTGACGGGCTATACGGTGGAAAAAACGCGAGGATGAAACGACGCTGGACTTGGCTGGGGGGCGGATTGCTGGGGAGTGCGATCGCGCTTGAACTCATTTTGCGCTGGGGATTTGGCTTCGGAAATCCGGTGCTGATTATGGCTGATCCTGAAACTGGCTACCGCTTCCAGCCCAATCAAGCCGTCACCCGCTTCGGCCATCCCATCGCCTACAATAACTACTCCCAACGCTCCGACCCGGTGCAGCAGCCCAAACCCCCCGAAACCCTGCGGATTTTGATGACGGGGGATTCCGTGCTCAATGGCGGGACGGTGATGGGTCAAGATCAGATCATTTCCGAGCAACTGGAAGCCCAATTACAGAGCGCGGGCGTGAAGGCGGAGGTGCTGAATGCGTCGGCGGGTTCCTGGGGCATTGGCAATCAATGGGGCTATTTACAGCAGTTTGGAGCCTTTGAGAGTGATTTGCTGATTGTGCAGATCGGGAGTCATGACCTGTTCCAGCCGACGAGTGAGGGCGATCGCGTCGGGGTCGATGTGAATTATCCCGATCGCAAACCCCGCTTGGCCCTGCAAGAAGCCTGGCAACGGTACGCCTATCCTGCGATCGCCAAACGTTGGGGACTGCCCCTTTCCTATGAAATCCCCCCCACGACGACGGATTTAACCACCCAATGGGAGCAAAACCGAGCCATGTTAGGGGAAATCATCGCCTGGAGCCGATCGCAAAATATCCCCCTCTGGGTCTTGTTCACCCCCAACCGAATCGAACTGCTCCCGGAACCTTTGCCGCCGCTGTACAAAGCCGAGTTTTTTCGCTACCTCTACGCCGAAAATATTCCGGTGCTGGATCTCCATCTGGCTTGGCAATTAGTCCCCCCCTCAACCGTCGCCACCTACTACCGCGATTCCGTCCACCTCACCCCCGCCGGCAATGCTGCGATCGCCACCCTGATCACCCAAACCCTCCAAAACACCCTCCTCCTCTCCCGCCCCAAATCCTAATCCTGGCGTGAGTTCTAGGATTTCAGGATGTGATTGAGTAATTCCGTCCCGCCAAAGCGCACCACATCGGTACAGAATCGCCCGGTTTCGGCCGCCACTTGGGCGATCGCATCCTGGGCCGCAGCCGCATCTAAATGGCCCGTATTGAGCGCGATCGCCTCGACGCGCACCGAGGCAAACGCCCCCGCCCCCCGCGCCACCGTCTCGTAAAGCTCAATCACCTCCGGCAACGGTGGAATCGGCACATCGGGGCAATTGTGGATCGCCTTCTGACCAGCGCGATGGACGAGGATTAAGCCCGTGGGTTGACTGCCTCGGATCAGCGGGAGCGTCGCCGTTGAGCCAGGATGCAACAGCGAGCCTTGACCCTCGATCAACAGCAGATCGCAGCGTGACCCCAGATCCAGCACCGCCTGTTCCACCGCCCCCGCCGCAAAATCCACCCGCACCGCATCGAGGGGAATCCCTTCCCCCGCAATCATTAACCCCGCCTGACCCGTGGCCACAAACTTTGTGTTGATCCCTTGGGCCAGAGCCGCCCGCCGCAGTTCCAACCCCGCCGACATTTTCCCCACCGCCATATCCGTCCCCACCGTGAGCAACCGCTGACAGGGGAGCGATCGCGCCCGTCCCTTACCGATTCCCAAACCCGGCGGCTCCTGGCGAATGTCCCAAATCCACTGGCCTTTTGAGAGATGTCTCCCCGGCAAATCTTCCACAATCGCCATCATCGGCGTATGCAGCCCATTCACCACCGACAGCCCCGCCACAATCCCCAACTTCACTTCCTCTAACCACGCATCGGGCAGTTGACCCCCGGACGGCGCAACCCCAATCAGCAAAATATCCGGTTGAGCGGCCAGCGCCTCAGTGACGGAGGCCACGATGGGAATTTCGTGGGGGATGCCGGTTAACTCAGAGAGGGATTCCCCGGCACAGTCTTGATCGATCAGTGCCACCACCTGGGCCTCTCCGTAGCGCAGGAACGCCAAGCCGGTTTTACCGCTGCGATCGCGAATGCCCCGATGGAGCAGAATGGCCACCCGATGCTGTGCTGTGAGATGTTGCATAGGAAAGGACGAAAACAAGCTAAATCCATTGTAATTGCGGATTAATCGTCACAAAAAGCGCGATCGCAAAACCGTCACATCTGAACCTTCTTGCCCACCCCGGCAGGGGAAGGTTCGCCGTTGCAAGCCCCTTTTTAGGAGCTACTCGCAATAGTGTGCGATCGCTTCTCACCCCTCACCCCTCGGACGACCCCGCCAGACCCCGGATTAAGCTCCCCTTTAAACAGAGTTGAAAAAAGCATTAGATCCTCTTAGGGTTCCCTTAATGTTATACCGATACCGTTTATTCTAGGCGTGGTTAAACCATCTGTCAGCAAGTTTCAAGCGAAGACTAAGGCCATGAAACCTGCGATCGCCGTTGTTGCACACTATGGCCAGTATCTATCAACACAGTCAGCGGGTTTTCATCAACCCCATAAACCAGTTGATAGATATTTTCATTTAGTAGTACAGTAATCAATGACCGGGGCGTATCTGCCCGTGAGCCAATCCGTTTTAGACCACACCGCCGAATTCGGCCATTTTTTTGAGGAGTGACGAATTGACCATGACAACATTCCATCGGCTTTCCCAGGGAGCAACGCCGATCCTCTTAGGATCAGCCCTCTTGATGTTTCAGCCCCCTGCCGCTGAAGCCCAAACCAACCCGCAAGACCTATTCGAGCAAATCCAAACCTACAGCAACGAAGGCGAGGCCATGCTCGGCCAAGGTGTGGGAGCATCCCAATTTAGCGACGTTTCCCCCAATGACTGGGCCTTCCAAGCCTTGGATGATTTGGTGCGTCGCTACGACTGCTTGAAAGGCTATCCGAACGGGACATTCCGGGGAAACCGCGCCCTCTCGCGCTATGAATTTGCCGCTGGTTTAAACGCCTGCCTCCAGCAAATGGAACGCCTGATCGCTGAAACCACCGCCGACTTCGCCACCCGCGAAGACCTCGAAACCATGCGTCGTCTCATGGAAGAGTTTGAAGCCGAACTCGCCATGCTCGGCACGCGGGTCGATAACCTAGAATCTCGCGTTGCCTTCCTCGAAGACAACCAGTTTTCCACCACCACCAAACTCGGCGGGGAAGTGCTCTTCACCCTCAACGGTTTGCTTCCCAGCGATGACCGCTACGACACTGATGGCGATGGGGTCACCGATACCGACTTTTCTGACAATATCGTTTTTCAAAACCGCGTCCGCCTGAATTTCGATACCTCCTTCACTGGACGCGATCGCCTGCGCACTCGCCTCCAGTCCAACAACGTCGAGGACTGGAGCATCGACGGCGATGTCACCCGCGAAGCCCGCTGGGGATTCCGAGGCACTAATGAAAACTCCGTGGACGTGGACGTGCTGTCCTATCGTTTCCCGGTGGGCAGTAAAATCACCGCGCAGATTATCGCAACCGGTGCGGGCATGGATGATTTCCTCGACCCCCTCAACCCCTTTAATTCCAGCGGTGGCGGCTCCATTTCCCGCTTCGGGCAACGCAACCCGATTTTGCGAAGCGGGGACGCAGATGCAGGGATTGGCTTCACCTACGCAGTGAACGACAACATCAACTTCTCTGTGGGGTACACCCCCGGAGAAGCCTCCGATGCTGCCAAAGGTGTATTTAATGGCAACTATGCTCTCGGCGCTCAACTCCAGTACGAGAATGATCTCTTGGGCCTAGGGTTGGTCTATATCAATTCCTACACCAAAGAGGACGGTCTCAACCATGACACCGGTAGCTTACCCTCGAACCTCGACGGCGATATCCCCGTTGTGGCGAACAACTTCGGGATTGAAGCCTTGATTACACCCAGTGATGCCTTTTTTGTCGGCGGTTGGGTTGGCTTTAGCGATGCGGTGATCATTGGAACCGCAGAAGCCGATGTGTGGAACTACGCCCTGACCCTGGGTTTCCCGGATTTAGGGGGCGAAGGCAATCTCTTGGGCTTTGTGGTGGGTCAACAGCCCCGCTTGAGTGGTTCAGAGTTGCCGGTGGCGAGTCTGGCGGATGGTGATTTCGGTGCGCTGGGGTTGGGCGCACGGGAAGACCGCGATTTGGGCTACCACATCGAAGCGTTCTATAAATGGCAACTGACGGAGCACATTGATATTACGCCTGGTGTGATCTGGCTGACGAATCCGGGTCATAACAGCACGAACTCTGATGTGATTGCCGCGACGGTGCGGACACGCTTCAGGTTCTAGGACTCATTACAACTCACACAACACAGAAGGCTGAAGCGGTGAAGTGACGACTCACCGCTTTTTTTGGGATTTGGGGTTAAAAATCGATCGCTGGGAAATGGTCTTGTTGATAAAAGTGGGTCATGTCGTCGAACTGGTAGAGTGCGGCGCTATGACTGCGGAGGATTTCGGGGGTGTTGCCGATCCAGCGATCGTTGAAGGCCATCAGGGTATCACAGAGGCGATCGCGGTCTAGATCCTCTGTAATTTGGGCGAAATATCCTAGGGGAATATGGGCGGTAAAGGGGTATTGCTGATCGATGCCGAGGGCAATGAGGCCGGAGTTTTGGTAGACGGCCCGCCGCAGTTGCAGCATCTTATGGTAGGAGTTGTCGTCAATGGGGACTAAGGCCACAGCGATCGCCCGTGGCCGCACCAACAGCCCCACCAGTTGCAATTCAATCGGGCCGCGATCGGGGACGGATTTTTGATATTCACTGAAACTGTGGGCGAGGCGATCGCAGAGGTTCCCCTCAAACGCTTCGCCATGGGTCGCGAGGGCGTGCTGATAATTGGCATCCCAAATCAAATCCGCCACCGTCAGGTGAAAGCTCTCCGCCGGCACAGGGAGCAGGAGACCGGGGACAAGTTGGGCGAGGATTTCCTGTTGAGTGGCAATCAGGTTGTCATAAAAGGCTTGATTCCGTTGATCCTGATTGCCCGGTGTATTGATCGTGTAGCCGGGAAAGGGAACCGGCTGGCCGTGATTAAATTTTGGAGATTCTTGTATATGTTGAACTTGGTTACGATAGGTTTCAGGGAGTGTGAGTTTTGCAACTCTGTTGAGATATGCCTGATAGGTTTCGTCCACGTTGGTCTGCCTTGAAGGTCTGTCTAGATCCGATTCTAGCCTGTGGTATGCCTATCTACTTGTTTTGGGGTGAAGATGATTTTGCCATGGGGAAAGCGATCGCTAAACTTCAAGACGCGGTGCTTGACCCCAACTGGCTCTCCTTCAACACCGACAAACTCACCGCCGACAGCACCGAAACCCTGATCGACGGGTTAAACCAAGCCATGACCCCCCCCTTTGGCATGGGGGGCCGTTTCGTCTGGCTGGAAAACACCACCGTCTGCCAAACCTGCCCGGAAACCCTCCTCAATGAACTCAAACGCACCCTCCCCAACCTTCCCCCCACCTCCACCCTCC
>NZ_JAQMTY010000086.1 GCF_028330765.1 Spirulina subsalsa CS-330
ATAGCTTCGGCGTGGGCTTTAAGCTCGGCTTGGGTTTGGGTATCCATTAGGTTGTGTTTCGGGTTCTGATTCCATGATGCCGATTTTAGCTTGCTTCTCTCCTGAGCATTTATACTCATTGCATAACTGGGATGCACCCCTTGTTGATGAGGAGATCAGATCTCCGATTGATTTAGGATCGCTATAATTAGGACTAACGACTGTTAACCCTCCGGTTAAGTGTTAAACAGAGTCAGGAATTGATTCAAACTCCGCATCAATCGGAGCATTTTCATCAGGTTTTACTGGGGGGTCAATGGCATCGAAGGTTAACGAAATCAGGGGCAATTGCTTGCTAAAGAGATTGAACGATTGAAGACAAGCATTAATGCCTTTGATCGCTTCGTTATAGGTGTTGATTTTCGCCAAGGTTATCGAAAGTTGTTCTTTGTTTTTGGCAATTTTTAATTCTGCTTCTTGTTCTAGGGTTTGTTCGAGATAGGTGCGGGCTTGGTCGTATTGTTGGAGAATATCGAGTTTGAACTGAGCCGCGAGGGGTAAGACTTTGGTTTTGATGGTTTGGTTGAGCGCTTGGCGGAAATTGCTGCGAATCGTGGCGGCAACTTTGGGTTCAAAATCGAGTTTGAGCAGTTGACGGATCGCGGGTTCTGCATCGACGATACTTTCTGCGCCGTAGGTTTGGGAGGTTTGCTGGAGGGTTTGGCGGAATTGGTAAATGGAGAATGTGCCTTCATCGTAGAAGCGGGGACTTTCGCGGACGTAGCGATCGCACTCTCGCCGCGCCTCATTTTCCACCAACTCTAACAGGGTTTTCGTCAACGCCTTAAACCGCCCCTCTAAGCCGCCATCTTGACCCAATAACCGATATAAGTTGCGGTAACAGTCTGTTTTTTTCACCGACTCAAACAGTCGCTCACAGAAGTTTTTCACCACAGCTTGGGCATGTTCAATTAATACATCTTCTAGCTCATTGGCGAGGTAATATAGAGCCTCCACCAGAACGGCGAGAAATGGGGCGGTGGCATTGCGGGGATGGGTTCCCGTTGCTGTTTTGTAGGCATCGCGCACGGAAAACACATGCAATAATTCATCCAGCCGCGCCACCATGCGCGTTTTTAAGCGGGTGAAGTCGCGCTCAAACTCTGGATCTTCTTGGGCGATGATGCTGTTAATTTCTGTTGTGAGATACGCTTCAAATTCACTGCCAATGCGTTGTAGTTCCTGATTCAAAACATCTAACTCTTGAGCCTTCATCGCATCAATTTCGCGGGGCTGACTTTCGAGATTGGCACGTTGCTCACCGTAGTGATTTTGCAACAAAATACAGATGGGTTGCAATTCATCGGCCAGAGCTTCAAAGAGTTGGGGGCGTTTTTCTTCAGTTAAATATCGGGTGATCGCGTTGCGAAATTCTTCGATGCCACTATCTTCAATTAGCTTATCTAGCAGGGGTTGACCCCATTCACTGAGGATGCGGACGTAGTTTTCATTGGGCGTTTCAAAGCTATTGACAGAGACGTGAAAATCACTGCGGGCAAGTTTACCAGAACCGGCACAATATTGATTAAACCCATTCACAAATTGGGGGGTTTCTTCTTCGCCGCCGATATTCTTGACACTTTCGGCAAAAATGGAATCGAGACCAAAGCGATCGCGCCCACTGGTTTGCTTGACTTGGCTGCCATAAAAGCCCAACATGCCGCTGGTTTTATAGATGCGTTGGCTGTCACGAAATTGGGATTGAATGAGGTGATCGAGGCGTTGGCGAAGCTGGCTGTTATACCAGGTTTCATCAATGCGATTGAAGGCGTAGAAAATGCGATCGCGGATGCTGGGGTTTTGACGCATTTTTTCGAGCAATTCCGTTTCTTCGCTGCTCATGTCCCCGGCGGAGGCAGGTTTTAAAACGGTGACAACGGCGGAAGTGTCGGGGTGTTCAATTTTGCGGTAGGTGAGTTCGGCATCTTTTTTAACGGGGGCATCAATGCCGGGCAAATCTACTAAAACGTTGCCATCTTCTAGGAGGGGATGATGACAGTAATATTTCAAGCGTTTGAGGACGGCGCTGTTGCTGCCGCGTCGGGCATAACCGGCGGCTTCGGCGAGGTTGGTGAAGTTAAATTGCTCCATGGAATAGGTGGCGTTTTGGAGCGCCTGGATGCGATCGCTGTTTTGGGCGTAACCTTCGAGGAGGAGCAGTAACCCTTTGGCTTGTTTGGCGCGATCGGACTTGCTTTCGCCTTTTTCGTCGGCGATGATCCGCTGACAATTCGTGATCACAATCTCGCGGGCATCGGCATTGTTGATGTTGATGTTGGCAGAAATACCCAGGCGATCGCACAACATTTTCACCTGGTCGCGAATTTCGGCCTCGCTTAAAAATGTGAGCACAACGCGCTCGGCATCGGGTTCGGCATATTCGATGTAGCATTCTGTGCCGGTGGCGTGACCTTCGGCGCTGTAGAGCAATTCCCGCTCCAAGAGGGCATTGATTAACATCGATTTCCCGGCACTAAACGCCCCGGCAAACACGATTTCAAATTGCGGCGCGATCGCTTTGTGCAGAGCGGTTTCAACGGCGGTGGTGTCCTGTTGCGATCGCAATTCGGGCTGTTGATGCAACAGGGTCAGCACGGTGCTAACTTGGTCGTTGAGTTGGCTACAGGTGGGACTATCCTGAATGGTCATATTTGTGATGGGGTTGGATGTTAACGTTCATCCCATGCCTACAGACGCGATTGAGGCTCCTACCTACGCCTGCGGTGTGGATATCTTCACTCTAGGCGGTACGGGAATCTTGCGTCTAGTTTGCGAAACGATTCTACGGCTGATCCATACCGCTGCAATGGCTGAATCTCAGGGCGGCGAGGAAGGCGATCGCCTGGTTGACTGACAAAATTAGCCAGATCCCGGAAAGCCCTCACCCTAGCCCTCTCCCTAGGGGCTACTGCTTATACACAAACTGCTCTTAACGATGTTCACCTTCTCTCGATCCCCCCTAGCCCCCCTTAAAAAGGGGG
>NZ_JAQMTY010000004.1 GCF_028330765.1 Spirulina subsalsa CS-330
ATCGAGCGTACCCTTGACGGTGTGAGTGACTGTGGTATGCTCTCCCACCTGCCAAGGAATCACTCTGATTCATCATCGATCCTTATCCCTGTACTTACTGGTAGTGTCTACCGTTTCACCAATGGGTACAATAGGTTTAGTCGATTTTTGGTAGATGGCACTAAAAAACAGCCTCAGGAAAATCCTAAGACTGTTTGTTTTGTAAGGGTTTAAGGTTTATGCGGATGGCGAGACTCGAACTCGCACGGGCTAGCCACACGCCCCTCAAGCGTGCGTGTCTACCAATTCCACCACATCCGCTTTTGGTTGCAGTCAACTTTCGTCAACGAGAAACTAGCATAACATAAGTTTTCTGCAATGACAAAGCCCTTTTTTGTTACGGTAGAGGATGGAATTTGGATGGCTGAGGACGAAATCTGTGACTGTACGAGTACGAATTGCACCAAGCCCAACCGGGAATCTCCACATCGGAACGGCTCGAACGGCTGTGTTTAACTGGCTGTATGCCCGTCGCCAGGGGGGGACGTTTATTCTCCGGATTGAAGATACGGATACGGAGCGATCGCGCCCTGAATACACCGAAAATATTCTCAGCGGCTTGCAATGGCTGGGGCTGAATTGGGACGAAGGCCCGATCCACCAGTCCGATCGCCTTGACCACTATCGCCAAGCGGTGCAAACCCTGCTGGATAAGGGCCTCGCCTATCGCTGCTATTGCACTCCGGACGAACTGAATGCGTTGCGCGATCGCCAAAAAGCCCAAAGCCAAGCCCCCCGCTATGACAACCGCCATCGCCATCTCACCCCCGACCAAGAGGCCGAATTCGTTGCCGCTGGGCGCAAGCCGGTGATCCGCTTCAAAATTGACGACGATCGCCAAATTATTTGGGACGATCAAGTGCGGGACAAGATGGTGTGGCAGGGGCGCGACCTCGGCGGCGATATGGTAATTGCCCGGACTCCCCTGGGGGATGAACCCTTTGGCCAACCCCTTTATAACTTGGCGGTGGTGGTGGATGATCTGGAAATGCAGATCAGCCATGTGATCCGGGGTGAAGACCACATTGCCAATACCGCCAAACAAATTTTGCTCTATGAAGCCTTGGGGGGCACTGTGCCCACCTTTGCCCATACGCCGCTGATTCTCAACACCGAAGGGCGCAAGCTCTCGAAACGGGATGGGGTGACTTCGATTGATGATTTTCGGGAGTTGGGTTTTACGGCAGCGGCGATCGCTAACTATATGTGTCTCCTCGGTTGGACTCCCCCGGATTCAACCCAGGAACTCTTTACCCTGGACGAAGCTGCCGCCCAATTTGACCTCGATCGCGTCAACAAAGCCGGGGCAAAATTCGACTGGGACAAACTGGATTGGATCAATAGCCAATACCTCCACAGTATGCCCATCCCCGAACTCACGGATCTGCTCATCCCCCACTGGCAAGGGGCGGGCTACGCCATCGACCCCCAAGACCGGGACTGGCTCGAACAACTCACCGCCCTCGTTGCCCCCAGTTTGACCCGGCTTCCCGATGCCGTCGCTGAAGCCCAACTGCTCTTTGGCGACAGCCTCAGCTTCGATGAGAAAGCCACCGCCCATCTTCAACAAGACGGGGTTAAAGAGATCATCACCGCTGTCCTAGACGGTCTCGACAGTGAGGAAGACTTCAGCCTCGACAGTGCCAAGGCCTTAGTGAACACCGTGACGAAAACGGCCAACGTCAAAAAAGGCCTCGTGATGAAATCGATGCGGGCGGCGTTAACGGGCGCACTCCAAGGCCCTGACCTGATGCAATCCTGGGTGTTGCTCCATCACCAGGGGCGCGATCGCACCCGTCTCCAGCAAACCCTCGCCCATCTCGAAGCCTAACGTCCCCCAGGAACGCTTAACCCGATGTTGTCATTAAGCGTTCCTGCTGTTCACTCCTTGCCGATTACCATGAACTCGCCTCAAGCCGCCGACCTCACCCCCATTATTGAATCCCTCGGTATTCCCCACATTCAGCGCCATCTATTCCTTTGTACTGACCCCACAAAGCCGAAATGCTGCCCCAAAGAGGATAGCCTCACGGCCTGGAATTATTTGAAAAAGCGTCTCCAGGAGCTTGGGCTGGATCGCCCCACCGAACTGCGCCCGGACTGCATTTTTCGCACCAAAGCCGATTGCTTACGGGTCTGTGCCCAGGGGCCGATTTTACTCGTCTATCCCGATGGGGTGTGGTATCGAAACGCTACGCCGGAGGTGATTGAGGAAATTATTCAGCGCCATGTGCTCAAGGGGGAAGTGGTGGCAGAGTATGCGATCGCCCAACATCCTCTTCCTGACCTATCGGCCCCACCCTCCGTATGATCCCGGTATAATTGCTTCATCAACAATTAACAGGTCTACGAGATAATAAAAAAAGGTGATAGATATAGAGCACTAGTTAGGATATTCAGAGACTCTGAAACAAGGGGCTTAAGCCCCTTGTCTGTCCCTTGTCTGTCCCTTGCCTGTCCTCAGAAATCTGTCCACTGCTCTCAATCCCCATTGACCAGTGATCTTCAAGAGTATTCTTCAGAATTTCAGTGATTAATGGTTTGACGCAGAGATGAACCGATATCCATTCATCACCATTCAGGGTAAATTCCACATCATCTTCGCAACACGATCACAACATTGACAGAGGGTCAGAATCATGAAGGAACCAAAACGATTGCCGAAAACAAAACTTTTACTGGTTGATGATGACCCCAACCTGATTCTTTTGGTGAAAGACTATCTCGAATTTCGAGGCTACGAAGTCATCACCGCTGAGAATGGTCGGATTGCCCTCGACATTCTTGAAGCGGCCGATCCGGACATGATCATTTGTGACATTATGATGCCGGAAATGGATGGCTATACCCTCGTTGAAAAGGTGCGGAGTAATCCGAAAACCAACTGGATTCCGTTCCTGTTCCTGTCGGCTAAGGGCCAAAGCCAAGACCGGGTAAAAGGCTTAAGCCAAGGGGCGGA
The DNA here is from genome assembly GCF_028330765.1 of Spirulina subsalsa CS-330. Lineage (GTDB taxonomy): Bacteria > Cyanobacteriota > Cyanobacteriia > Cyanobacteriales > Spirulinaceae > Spirulina > Spirulina subsalsa_A. The sequence continues at coordinate 2,999 of NZ_JAQMTY010000004.1, forward strand.
TGTGTATATGGTGAAGCCGTTTGAGCCGGAAGAATTAGTCGCTCAGGTGGAATCGTCCCTCAAGCAAGCGGATCGACTGAGCCAACATTACAAAGGCACGGATGCACCGCCGACGATCCATGTTCCCCATGATGTGAATCTGACTCCGAAGGAACTCGAAGTGGTGCACATGGTGGCTCAAGGGATGTCAAATCGAGAAATTTCGGTGCATCTTAATGTGAGTCAGCGCACGATTGAAAGTCATGTATCGAATATGCTGAATAAAACGAGTTTGAATAATCGCACGGAGTTAGCGCGGTGGGCGATCGAAAGTCATCAGGCGTAACGCGGTGGGGATTGGGTCGCGCTAAATTCCCGCTGAAGTGGGGCGATCGCGGCACAATTCGGCGCTTGATGATTTTGGGTGGACTGTTGATCCTGTTGAGTTTGGGAGGGTATCGGGCGATGATTTGGATGCCGGGCCAGAGTTATCGCGGTGAGTTGCCGCCGTTGACCCCAGCGGCGGAGGCGTTGGCGACGGAGTTACGCGCGGAGGTGGAAGCGATCGCCTCTCGTCCTCACAATTACGTCACCTATCCTGAATTAGTCCGGGTCGCGCAATACCTGGAAACGACCCTCGCCCAAACCGGCTACCCCGTGGAAGTGCAGGAATATACCGTAGCCGATCAAGCCTTTCATAACCTGATTCTCGAAATTCCCGGCCAGACGAAACCCGACGAAATTGTGGTGGTGGGGGCGCATTATGATTCCGTGGTGGGTGTGCCGGGAGCCAACGATAACGGATCTGGGGTGGCGGCGATTTTAGCGATCGCCCGTCGCCTGGCCAATCAAGAGAGCGATCGTACCCTCCGCCTCATCGCCTTCACCAACGAAGAACCCCCCTTTTTCTGGACTGATGACATGGGCAGCCTCGTCTATGCCAAACGCTGCAAAGCCCGCCAAGAAAACATCGTCGCCATGCTCAGCCTCGAAACCATGGGCTACTACAGCGACACCCCCGGCAGCCAAACCTACCCCCTCGGCCTCCTCGATCGCATCTATCCGATCCAAGGCAATTTCATTAGTTTCGTGGGGAATTTCGCCTCCGCTGCCCTGGTACGTCAGGTTGTGGGTCAATTCCGCGCCGTCGCTCAATTTCCCTCCGAAGCCGCCATCCTGCCCAACGCCGTCGCCGGGGCTGGTTGGTCGGATCATTGGTCATTCTGGCAGCAGGGCTATCCCGCCCTGATGGTCACCGACACCGCCCCCTTCCGCCCCCTTCCGCTATCCCCACTACCACACCCTCGACGACACCCCCGACAAACTCAACTACGATCGCTTCGCCCGCGTCGTCCAGGGCTTAGAAACCGTCATTCAAACCCTGATCAATGAGTAACGACTGATGACTGGCGCAGGGGAATTTGAATGATGAACGTGCTGCCTTGTCCGACCGCAGAGTGGCAGAGGAGTTTACCCTGATGTTTTTCCGTCACAATTTGATAGCTAATCGATAGTCCTAGTCCCGTGCCTTTGCCAATCGCTTTAGTGGTGAAAAAGGGGTCAAACAAACGGTTTTGATCCGCTGCATCCATGCCTGGGCCGTTGTCGGCGATCGCAACTTCTACCCACTGTGTTTCTAAAACCCTGGTGCGAATTGTAATCTGATCGGGGTGTGCCTTGATTTTATCTACAGAACGAGTCTGATTCATTTCATCAAAACTATCGATCGCATTCGCCAAAATATTCATAAAGACCTGATTCAACTGACCCGAATAGCATTCCACTAAGGGTAATTCGCCATACTCTTTCACCACCTTAATTTCGGGTCGCTCTGTCTTTGCTTTGAGGCGATGTTGCAGAATCATCAAGGTGCTATCAATACCCGCATGGAGATCCACCTCCTTCACCTCCGCTTCATCCAACCGTGAAAAGGTGCGTAACGATTTGACAATTTCTCGAATCCGTTCGCTCCCCACTTTCATCGAGGCGAGTAACTTTCCAAAGTCCTCACTGATATAGTCTAAATCTAGTTCTTCAAGCTTGGCTTGGAGATCGTTAGAGGGTTCAGAATATTCCTGTTGATAGGCATAGAAAACCTCAACAAACGCGGATACATATTCATCCGCATGGATTAAATTACCATGAATAAAATTGATCGGATTATTAATCTCATGGGCAACCCCAGCGACTAATTGACCCAAACTAGACATTTTTTCCGATTGAATCATTTGGGTTTGGGTTTTTTGGAGATCTTGGAGGGCTGTTTTTAAGGCAGCGGTGCGCTCATCAACGCGCTGCTCTAATTGCTCATTGGTGGCTTCTAAATGATCAAAAGATTGCCGTAATTGTTCTGCCATTTGGTTGAAAGAGTTAGACAGATCTTTCAGTTCTTGCACTTTTGAAGACGGAACGTTTTGAGAGAGATCGCCAGCGGCGATCGCCCTCGATGCTTGCCCCAATAGTAAGATCGGCCGACTAATCCAACGCGAGGTATAAATCCCCAACAGGGTCGAAACCAAGAGTGCAACAAGACACAGCAACACCGTATTGCGGGTATTGACATCGATTTGAGCCATAAAATCCGACTCCGGCACTGTCACCACCACGAGCCAATCTAAACCGTAGCGGTCTTTCCAGGGCGTAATCCGTACAAATTGCTGTTCTTGGCCATGCTGAAAAATGAGACTGGTCGGCTGATCAATTTCAGTGAACTTGCCAAAACGCTCCACTAAATAATCAGCCGTGATCTGAATCATTGGGTCAGCACTATCAACCGCAGTAAGGCGCTGGGCTTTGCCATTTTCGGTACGATAGGACGGAGCCTGAGCCGAACTGGCCACTAATAACCCATTACGCTCAATAATAAACGCCTCACCGGATGTACTAATATCGATATCTTGCAAAAACTCACTAATTTGGGAGAGCCGTAAATTCGTCACCAAAACACCGATTAAATCCTGAGTTTCGGTGTAGAGGGGATAACTCGCAGAGATGGAAATAATCTCAGGGAAATTATCCCATTGATAAATGGCGCTCCAGGTGGGTTGTTTCGCGGCGATCGCATCGACATAGGCCGCTTCTTCTTGAGGGTTATAGTCATCATAGGAGGACAGAAGTCCGGTACGATTGCCTTCTGCATCGGTGGCATAGGCGTTAGAACGCCACTCAGTCGCCGCCGATAGTTCATCAATGGTCACGTTATCAGGGTCTTCAAAAATACCCGCCCCAGCATATTCACCCGTAGCCAATACATAGTAGATATAGCCCACATCAAAAACCTGCATTTGTCGCCAAGTATATTGACCGGCTTCTACAAAGTTGCGTAAATCCAGAAGCCCTAAATTCACCGCATCGGCGTTAATTTGGTTGATGTGGTGGGGCGTTGCGAGGTATTGATCGAGGTGTAAATCGATGCGATCACTGACCTCCTGTTCTAACTGAAAGGCTAGGTCATTAATCGCCTTTTGTCCGTTGCGTAATGCTAACCATCCGGTTAAAGTGACAGCGATCGTAATTTGGATTAGAAACGGAACGACTAAGACAAGTCGTAGAGGAAAAGCCGTGCGAGACTGATGGGAATAATCAGGCTTGATCTGGGTCATGACTGGTTAACCGGACAACAAGAGTGATGAAATTCTCTCAGAATTTTAGCAGCTTTATCCTTCTAGGGTCGCAATTTGTCACAGAAAAAAATATCCAATCCTGCTTAACAAATGGTCATAAATTGTTTCATTCTGCGATGGAGTGGTGATCGGGGCTGGGGAGTGGGTAAGGGCGTGGCCGATGTATGGGGATCTGAATGATGAAGGTGCTGCCTTCCCCTAAGCTGGAATGGCAAAGTAGTTTACCGTCGTGGCGTTCCGTCACAATTTGGTAACTGATTGACAGTCCTAATCCGGTTCCTTTGCCAATCGCTTTAGTGGTGAAAAAGGGGTCAAACAAACGGTTTTGAGCCGCTGTATCCATGCCTGGGCCGTTGTCTGCGATCGCAACTTCTACCCACTGTGTTTCTAAAACCCTGGTGCGAATTGTAATCTGATCGGGGTGTGCCTTGATTTCATCTACAGAACGAGTCTGATTCATTTCATCAAAACTATCGATCGCATTCGCTAAAACATTCATAAAGACCTGATTCAACTGACCCGAATAGCATTCCACTAAGGGTAATTCGCCATACTCTTTCACCAACTGAATCGCGGGGCGATCGCTTTTAGCCTTGAGGCGATGTTGCAGAATCATCAAGGTGCTATCAATCCCCGCATGGAGATCCACTTCTTTAAGATTCGCCTCATCTAAGCGCGAAAAGGTGCGTAAGGATTTAACAATTTCTCGAATTCGCTCACTCCCCACCTTCATCGAGGCAAGTAATCTTATAAAATCCGCTTTGATGTAGTCTACATCGAGTTCTTCGAGTTGTTCTTGGAGTGCGATCGAAGGGTTGGGAAATTCCCGCTGATAGGCTTCAAGAATTTCAATGAATATGGATACATACTCATTGGCATAGGTTAAATTGCCATGAATAAAATTAATTGGATTATTGATTTCATGGGCTAACCCAGCGACTAATATCCCCAAACTCGACATTTTTTCGGCTTGAATCATGCAAGTTTGAGCCTTTTGTAAATCATGCAACGCTTGACGTAATTCGGTGGTGCGTTCGGTCACTCGTGTTTCGAGTTGTTCATTGGTTTTTGCCAAAGCCGCAAAGGATGCCTCTAATTGTTGCACCATCCGGTTAAAGGAGTGGGACAATTGGGAAATTTCATTAATATTCGAGGTGTCTAACTGTTGCGATATGTCGCCCGTGGCGATGCTTTGGGTGGCGCGATTGAGCTTGAGAATGGGCTGACTAATCCAACGCGAGGTGTAAATACCGAGCCAGGTGGCGATCGCTAATGCCACCCCACAGAGCACAATGGTTGTGCGCGTATTGGCATTGATTTGCGCCATAAAATCCGACTCTGGCATTACCACCACAATCAGCCAATCTAAGCCCTGAAACTCTAACGGAATAACCCGGACAAACTGCCGCTCACCCTCTAGGGTGTAGCGAAATTGGAGCGGCTCGGTGAGTTCACTAAAATCGGCGACCTGTTGGGTGAAGGCGGCCACCGTTGACTGAATGGCGGGGTATTGACTTTGACGGGCCGAAAGCCGCTCCACCTCCCCATCGGGGTCATCCGCTGGAATATAGGGCTTTTCGGAAGTGGACGATGCAACCAATAGCCCCGATCGCTCCATGATAAACGTTGTCCCATGGGGGGAACCGGGCACAGATTTGAGAAACTGACCCATGCCAGTAAGGAGGTAGTCCACCGCCAGCACGCCTTGAGGATTTCCCGACGCATCAAAAATCGGGTGGGTGGCGGAAATGCCAATCTGGTTATCAACAAAAATATAGATGTCGCTCCAACTGGGTGCTCCGGCGGCGATCGCATCCTTGTACCAATCCCGACGGCGGGGATCATAATCGGGTTCGGAATACAACAACTCCGTGCGCTGCCCCTGATCATTCGTGAGCCAACTTTGAAAATCCCCCGGCACAAAATTCGGCGTGCCCTCAATCGTCACCGCTGCGGGTTCTGATTCTCGCCCCGCGCCAATGTACCCCCCTTGGGCACTGGCAAAATAAATATATTGCACATCGGTATAGACCCGAATTTGTTGCCAAAAGCGACGTTCTAAGCCGCTAATATCTGTTGTGTTTAAGACATTAATGCGTAATGATTCAGCATTAAAAGTATTCAACTCAACCGGTTTTTCTAAATAGTCATTCAGGTGTTGAGTGATGCGATTTTCCACCTCAAGTTGCAGTTGCTGAACTAAATCGTTAACCGCTTTTTGACCATTACGGAGTGAGAGCCAGCCGGTTAACCCCACCGCCACAGTGATTTGCAACAGAAAGGGCACGATTAAAATTGATCGCAGCGGAATTTTCGCCGCAAATATGGATGATGTTGAATTAACATTTTTTTCAGACATAGGAATGAATTAAATGACGTTTTAATTGATCTTACAAAATAATTGCGCTGGATCGCTTTTTCTTAATTTCCTGCAAACAAAAAGCAGAATCCTCAGGAAATAATGCACCGGATCGGGATGAACGGGGGTGCATCCCACTTTTGCAGATTCCCATGGCTCGCCAGGGAGCACCCTCATCCCCAGCCCTTCTCCCGCAGGAGAAAGGAGCAAAAAGCCCTCTCCTGAGGGAGAGGGTTGGGTGAGGGATTGCATAATTGGGATGCACTCATGAACAGACTGGTTGACACTCCCACCGTTAAATCAAAGATTATAACGGGGGATTCTTGCTTCATTGGGTTTGTCTAGTCTCAAGTCATCTCTGTCTTGAAACCCCGTCCAGATTCCCCTCCACAAGCATCTGTTTAACGTCCACTGAATATCC
>NZ_JAQMTY010000087.1 GCF_028330765.1 Spirulina subsalsa CS-330
GCATTAAGTAGGGTGCTGTTAGCGCAGCGTAACGCACCAAGCACGGATATTTCAGCGATCGCACGCAGTTAATCGGTGGGTTACGGCGGATTGCTGGATTGCAGTGATAGCGCAATTTTAAGCCGCCTAACCCACCCTACAGAAAGCCAGATAAAGCATTATTTTAGCTATGTCGCAGTCCTAGCGGTTATGGGGGAGGCTGCGCACCGTGTAGCCGTGGAATTCGAGGAGTTCGTAGTTATCTGCGCCGAATTGGTCGGAAAATTTCGCTTCGGTAGCATCAACAACGTCTTTAGGAACCGATTTCCACAATTCTTCACTCTGCCAATGCACCACCACCACCACTTCATCGGGCTGCTCTCCAAGCCACACTTCTTTGCCGAGATAGCCCGGATAGGCGGCGATCGCACTGTCCCACACCTCGCGATCGGTGCGGATAAATTGGTCGCGGAGTTCGGGTTTAACGCGAAAACGGAGCCATTCGTTGATCATCGTAATTTGAATTGAAAGGATAGGGGGGATTGAGCTTTCGTATTTTGCCATTTTTGAGGGTCTGCGATCGCCCCTTAGAGAGACCAGGTTCGCACCGTGCCATCCCAACTGCTGCTATAGAGGGTCGAGCCGTTGGGGTGGAAGGCGAGGCCGGAAATAACGTCACTGTGGCCGGTGAAAGTGGCGATCGCATCTCCCGTGGTGAGAGTCCAGAGGTAAATCGTGCGATCCCAGCCCCCCGTCGCAATGTGCAGATGGTCGGGGCTAAAGGCGATCGCCGTAATTCGGGATTGATGGGCGATTAATTGGCGGGGTTGTGCTGATTCGGCGAGATTCCAGAGTTGCGCGATCGCATTGTAGCCCCCCGCCGCTAGGTATTGCCCCGTCGGACTATAGACCAAACAGAGCACCCCGCCGTTACTGCGCAGCGATCGCCGCAGCTTGCCCGTGTGATAGTCCCGAATCCGGATCTGGGGTTCTAGGCCACCGGTGGCAAACAGGGGCGCAGTGGGGGACATGGCGATCGCCGCCACCGCCGCCCGATAGCCGCTAATCGTTCGACAGCGACGGGGCGAAAGCTGCCACAATTGCACTGTGCGATCAGTACGTCCCACAATCAACGACTGGCCATCCAAACTAAAGGCCGCACTCAGCACCCCATCCTGATGCCAGCGCAATACCGGAGGCCCGGCATCGGCAGATCGCCCCCACAGTTTAGCCCCCTGTTCTTGGCTCACCGTCACCCACTGTTCCGCGTGGGGATGCCACAACACCTGCTGCACCGGGCGCGATTCGGGCGTGAAGCGATCGCCCAAGGCCCCCGTCGCCCCATCCCACAGGGACACCTCCCCCGGCCCTTGGGCGAGGAGCAACCGTTGCCCCGTCGGATCGAGGGCGAGGGCGGTGATCGGGTGGGGACTTTGGATCAACGGAGGCGGATGGTCAGGCGTGGGGGGCGATGGGTCGGGCGCGGGGATCGGCTCCGATTGGGCATAGGCCGCCGCCACTTTTAATTCCGCCGCCTTGCGAAAATCCGCCTCCGCTCGCCGGGTAAAGCCGAGTTTTTCATGGAGAAAGGCACGGCATTGATAGGCTGCTTGGTAATGGGGATCGAGGTGAATCGCATGGGTGAGATGTTCGACAGCATCGCGATCGCTCCCCTGATGAATCGCCGTGAGCGCCAGTTGATAGTAAAAACTAGCGTTAGCGGGTTTCACCTCGACGTGCGGTGATTGAGGCCGAGGGGAGTCAGTCGCAGCGGGGTCTGGGGTCGCATCCTTGAGGAATTCATAGGCGGTGTGAATTTCTTGGAAGCGAGCCGCCGCCCGTTTTTGCTGTTCGGGCTGGTCTAAAAAGCGATCGGGATGCCATTGCTTCGCCAAGGTGCGATAGGCCTGTTTAATTTCAGCCGCCGTCGCCCCCGGTTGTAGCCCCAAAATGTGATAGTACAGATCACTCATTGCCCATGTCTCAAAACAACCATCGCTAAATTCTTAAATATTGCCGCCAGAATTTCAAAACAGGGATATCTGTACTCTACAGTGAACCAGGAAAACGACACAAAACCGGATTGTGAGCGAGCGAAAACAACCCATTGCGGTGGACTTATTTGCGGGGGTCGGCGGTTTAGCCTTGGGGTTTGAACAGGCTGGTTTTGCGGTATTGGCGGCGGTGGAACTAGACCCGATCCATGGCGCGGTGCATCAATTTAACTTTCCCCAGACTGCCCTATTTTGCCAGAGTGTGAGCGCAGTAACGGGGGCGCAACTGCGGGCCAACTCGCGCTTGGGGCATCAGGATATTGATGTGGTGTTTGGGGGGCCGCCCTGTCAGGGGTTTTCGATTATTGGCAAGCGGCAACAGCATGATCCGCGCAATCAGTTGGTGCGGCAGTTTGGCCGGGTGGTGGGGGAGTTACGGCCTAAGTATTTTGTGATGGAGAATGTGGCGGGGTTGGCGTTTCAGCGATCGCAATCCCTCCTGGGGCAAATTGTGGCGGACTTTAACGCCCAGGGCTATCACGTCGTCACCCCGTACCAAACCCTGAACGCGGCGGATTTTGGTGTGCCCCAACATCGTCAACGCCTGTTTCTCTTGGGCTATCGGCACGACTGCCCGCCCCTGGCCTATCCCACCCCCACGACCCGCCCGGCAACCCGGATCGACGGAGCGATCGCCTTACCCCCAGGGCCAACGGTGGCCGATGCGATCGCCGATCTGCCCGAAGTGAACCAATATGAAGCCCTCTGGGAGCAGGATGCTGTCGCGGCGGACTTTGGCTCCCCTAGCCCCTACGCCGCCCAACTGCGCGGCTTCACCCCTGACCCCGATAACTACGCCGCGCCCCGGATTTATCACCCCCACACCCTCACCGCCAGCATCCGCACCCGCCACACCCCCACCACCATCGCTCGCTTTGCCGCCACCCCCCCCGGTCGCCTTGACCCGGTGAGCCGCTTTCTCCGCCTCCATCCCGACGGCATTTGTAACACCCTCCGCGCTGGCACGCCCAGCAGTCGCGGTTCTTTTACCTCACCCCGCCCGATCCATTACCGCACCCCCCGCTGTATCACCGTCCGCGAAGCCGCCCGCCTCCATTCCTACCCGGATTGGTTCCGCTTCCATGTCACCAAGTGGCACGGATTCCGCCAGATTGGCAATTCAGTGCCGCCCCTGTTGGCGCGGGCGGTGGCGGCATCGGTGCGGCAGGCCTTGGGGGTGGAGGGCCAACGGCCAGAGGCGATCGCTGTTTCGGATCGTTGCGAGTGGCTCCAGTTCAAGATGCTCCAAGCGGCGACCTACTACGGTGTGGATAGCCACGCGATCGCGCCCCGTTGGCCCTCCTCCCCCCGCAAAACCATCACCCCAATTCAGCCCCGCTAACTTGGGGCGATCGCATTCGCCCCCTAAATTCGGAGTAAAATCGCTCTGTTGAGCTTGGCCCAAACCTTGACCCCTCCTGCACCGTTAACCCCCAGCCCGATCGCGCCCCTGTTGAAACTCGCCACGATCTTGCTGCTGTTGGTGGGGATTGGCGTGGGGACGGTGGAGGATTATGGGGTGTCGTGGGATGAGGGGGCGGAAATTGCCACGGTGAAATATAACGCGGCGTGGGTCGGGTTGGGGCGCGAAATTCCGCCGGAGTTTCAGTATGACGGGGTGGGCTTTGATGGCATGGCGGAGGCGGTGTATCAGCTTACGGAATTAGCGCGGCATGGGTGGGAGGGTAACCCGTGGGCGGTGGTGGATTTTGATGGGGACGCGATCGCATCCAAGGCGGAAGAACGAGCGATCGCCCAAGCCATCTATCGCCGCATTCAGGTGAAACATCTCCTCACGTTCCTCGTTACCCTCTTAGGCTATGGGGCGGTGGCGGCCCTGGTGGCGATGTTGGCGGGGTTGGACTATGCCTGGTTTGGCCCGGTGGTGTTGGCGTTGATGCCTCGGTTTTGGGCCCATGGTTTTTTTAATCCGCAGGATATGCCCTTTGCGGCCCTGTTTGCGATCGCCACCGTGGCCGGGGCGGCTTGGGTCGCCGCGTCCCAGCGATTGGATGCCCAACCCCCGACCCTAAGCTGGCATCAGATGATGATGCAGGCGGCCTTGTATGGGGTTGGGGTCGGGGTGGTCTGTAGTACGGGGATGGGGGGCGTGGTGCTGTTGGTGTTAGTCCCCATGACCCAAGGGGTGGTGCAGGGTTGGGGGCGGATGGTGACCCGGTTTTGGCCCTTTTATGGCGTGAGCGGGATCATGTGGGCGATCGCCACCCTCCTGCTGCATCCGGCATCCTGGTCTGATCCCCTGCCCTGGCTCGGTTCGGCGCTGCTGCGGGTGGCGCGACCGGCCTGGCCGGGGCAAGTGCTGTTTGCGGGGGAGTTCATGCCCGCCGCCGCTGTGCCCTGGAACTATCTGCCGGTGTGGATTTGGCAGACGACCCCGCTCCTGTGGCAGGTGAGCGCCGGGCTGGGGGTGATTTTTTTGGGGGTTAATTTTCGACGGCTCACGGATCGGCAACGGGCGGCAGCGGTGATGGTGGTGTTGCCGTTGATCCTCGTGCCGGCCTGGGCGATCGCCCATCAAACCCCCCTCTACCACGGCTGGCGACAATTCTTTTTCCTCGTGCCGGGGCTGGCGGTGCTGGCGGCGACGGGCTTGATCTGGAGTTATCAGCAATTGGTGGGGCAATGGCAGCGGTTTGTGGCCCTGAGCGCGGTAACGGTGGCCATGAGTGCGATCGCCGTCACGATGCTAACCCTCCATCCCCATCAATATGTCTATTTCAACCGCATTTCCGGCGGTCTGCCGGCGGCCCACGGGTTCTACGAAACGGACTATTGGGGGGTGAGTCTCCGCGAAGCGATCGCCTGGGTCAATGCCCATGCCGCCCCCGGTGCTACCCTCGCCCTCGGCGGGCCTGACTACATCGCCCAAATGTTCGCCCGCCCGGATCTCACCCTCCTCGACCTCAAAACCGACCTCGACTATGGCAACCGGGGCGTTCCCCCCAATTACTACATCGCCATGCCCTATTTAAAACTGCCCCAAATTTTCCCCCGCTGCCCCGTGGTCTATGCCGTCGAGCGCGATCGCGTCCCCCTCTCCCTCGTCAAACGCTGCCCCCGCTTCATCCCCTAAGCGATTGGGCGTTGATTGTGGCAATCTGTACCCGTCTCTGACGTTCATGGCGCTCCTCCATCGAAAAGTTGCTTTAGACTGGAACTGAGCTTGGCGAAGTCAGGCTGGCCCTCGGCTCAATCGAAGGGGCGAAACTTGTAACCCAGTGGTTGTGGTCAATGTTTCAGATCGGAGAAGTGGCACGAAAATTAAACTTGAACCCGCAAACCCTTTACTTTTACGAGCGTATTGGGTTGATTCCGCCACCGCAGCGCACGGAGTCGGGATATCGGCTGTTCAGTCAGCACGATGTGGATCGACTGGCCTTTATCGCACGGGCTAAAACGTTGGGGCTGAGTCTAGATGAGATTAAAGACATTCTGGCGCTCAAGGATGGGCGATCGCTCACCTGTCAGGCAATGCAGGATCGTCTAGGGGCCAAGCTCACGCAGATTGAGCAGCAAATCCAGCAACTACAAGCCTTGCAAGGGGAGTTGCAACCCCTGTTAGAGCGGTGTCAGGCAGCGAATCCCAACAATACCTGTATCGTTTTGGAAGCCAGCCCTGACAGCTAACCGCAATTTTGCCCAAAGGCTTGACCCTATACCCTAGTACAAGCTCTACCATTGGCATAGCCCAGGCAGAACTGACCCCTTGGCTGAACCGCTGACCTCGTGCCTTGTTCGCTTCAAATTGGGTGACAGCACGAATTTTATCGTTTGACTTTGGAGAGCTAAACCATGACTCAACTAACCGTCGAAATTTTAGGCACGGGTTGCAAGAAGTGCAAGCAATTGGAAGCCAATGCCAAGGAGGCGATCGCCCACCTCAATCTAGAGGCCGAGGTTTTGCACATTACCGACCCGATGAAAATTGCCGAGCGCGGTGTGATGAAAACCCCGGCCCTGATGGTGAACGGACAGCCGATGAGTCAGGGTAAAGTCCTCACACCAGAGCAAATTCAACCGTTACTCACCGCCGAGTAACGCAACCAGCATGATTTTTGGAGAAGGAAATCAGCCATGACCAGCCCTTCTCTTCACGTTTGAGCAATCGGAGAAGAACAATGCAAATCACTCCCTTCTGGCGGGAGCAGTGGAAACCGTTAGCCCTGATTGTGGCGGCGTTCCTGCTCTGCTTTTACCTGCCGGTCGAAGCATTACAGCAATCTGAACGGCTGCGCCATGCGTTTTGGGAAGCCCTTTATTTAGTGCGTTGGTATGCCCAAGAACATGTGTTGCTGTGTCTCATTCCTGCTTTTTTAATTGCGGGGGCGATCGCGGTTTTCATTAGCCAAGATGCCGTCATGAAATACCTGGGTTCCAAGGCGAATCCGCTCTTGGCTTATGGAGTCGCATCCGTATCAGGGACTATTTTGGCCGTCTGTTCTTGCACGGTGCTGCCATTATTTGCCGGAATTTACCGCATGGGGGCAGGGCTAGGGCCAGCGATCGCCTTTCTCTATTCTGGCCCCGCGATTAATGTCCTGGCGATTATTCTCACCGCCCGCATTTTGGGCTTACCCCTGGGAATTGCCAGGGCGATCGGCGCGATCGTTTTTAGCATCGTGATTGGCTTGGCCATGCAGTTTATCTTCCGCAAGGACGCACTAGAGCCAGTCAAGGCCAAAGCCATGCTACTGGATGAGGATCAAACCCGTCCCCTCTGGCAAAATGGCCTCTTTTTTGCCGTCTTGGTGGGCATTTTAGTTTTTGCCAACTGGGCAAGACCTGATGGGACGGTGGGGGCGTGGTACATCCTCTACACTCTCAAGTGGTGGATTACAGGAGCGTTGGGGTTGGCACTGTCCGCCATCCTGATCGGCTGGTATCACCTCAACTCAGGCAAAGTGATCTTGATTGTTGGGGTGACAGCGGTACTGGCCTGGCAATTTCAACAACAGCCCCTCGTCTCCTTCTCAGCGGCAGTTATTGGCTTATCTTGGCTCACCAGCACGAGTCAAGGCGAAGCCGAAGCATGGTTTGAATCGTCTTGGGACTATGCCAAGCAGATTCTGCCCCTGCTGTTGATTGGGGTGTTGATTGCGGGCGCGTTACTGGGTCGCCCCGGTCAGGAGGCGCTGATTCCTTCCGAGTGGATTACCTGGGCCGTGGGGGGCAATTCGATCGGTGCTAATGCTTTTGCTGCGATCGCCGGAGCCTTCATGTACTTCGCCACCCTTACCGAAGTCCCCATCCTGCAAGGACTGATCGGTAATGGTATGGGTCAAGGGCCAGCGTTGGCTTTACTGTTGGCAGGCCCGGCCCTGTCCCTGCCTAATATGCTCGTGATTCGCAGCATTATCGGCACGAAAAAAACCGTTGTGTTTGTCGCGCTCGTGGTTGCCATGGCAACTCTATCCGGACTGATCTACGGAGCCATTTGGGGGTAGTACCCAAGAATTGACCCCATCCCCTGCCCATCTTGCCTACCCCTCTCGTAAGATCAAGACATTCAAGCCCAGCGTTGAGTCACCCTCAGCCGTGCGATCGCCCAGGAGCCCTATGTTAAATCCCCGCCGAACCCTCACCCTCAGTTTTGCCGTTTTGCTCTTCAGTGGCATAGCCTGTAGTTCAACCACCCCCAACGCGGCCCCCTCCAACTCCGCCCCAGACCCCGCCTCCCCCGCCGCCAGTCCCACCGCAGCACCCTCCCCGAC
>NZ_JAQMTY010000010.1 GCF_028330765.1 Spirulina subsalsa CS-330
CTTCTAGGCTGTGGATGGCGGCATTTGGGGGAAGGGCGGCGGTGAGGTGGATGGGAAATTGATCGAGACGGGGGCGATCGCCTTCGATTTCAATTTCCACGCCTTGGGATGAATTTTTCACCCAGCCCGTTAAGCCGAGTTCCTGGGCGACGCGATACACACAGGGTCGAAACCCCACCCCCTGCACTACGCCGGTAATGGTTAACCGTTGTCGTTGTCTATCCACAGGCTGACCTCCATGCTGCTATCTAGAGGATAACGAGGATCATCCCCCTCATGTTCCACGGTCTAACCTCTGGCACAAGAAAACCCCCAGCATCTTGCTGGGGGTTTTCGTTAGGGACGGGACTGACGGGGCTCGAACCCGCAACTTCTGCCGTGACAGGGCAGTGCTCTAACCAATTGAACTACAGTCCCTTGCTAAGCGAACTCTACTATAACGCGATATTTTTGAGCCTGTCAACCCTTTTTTTTGAGTTTTTTCGCTGGAGGGGAGGCGGTGCGATCGCGAGGATGGGGGTTGCCATGCAGAATCCTGGACTGGGTTCAGATCGAGCGGGTTTTGAAAATCAGATCAGAACACCGGCAGAGCAACACCAAACAGAGCAAATGAATCGACCAGTGGGCGATCGCAAACCCCCAGATCAAACAAACGGCAGCACAAACCGCCGTCAACACCTGATAAACATCGTGGGTAATCCGTCGATGCAACCAAATATTACCCAAGGCAACCAGCAACAAAACGAGGGGCAAGAGGGGGAATGTCATAGCGAGCACCTATAACAACGACAGGAATCAACTCGGAACGCGATCGCAACCCTGAACCTTCAGGACAATCGGTAACATTAGCCTTAACTGTATCATTAATTACAATTTGCCACGGGCAAAGATGACGGACTGAGGCGCGGATAGTGATATTTCTTTGCATAACTTTAAGCAACGGAGCCAACCTGACGCTCAACATTCACCCTTGGGGCGGTTCATCCCCTTGAAAAGGGTGTAACGATTGCTGCCATTCTGTCAGCCACACTCGTAATTTATGGGTGGCGCGGCAATCATCTTCGTTATAGCGAATAATGGTTTCTAAAGCGTCTTGATCCCCTGCTTCTAGCCATTTTTCATACAGGCAAACCGTTTGATCCCCGCTGAGTCCTTCGTCTCGCCAGGTGAATCCGAGCCACTTGGCAACGGATTTGAGGGAATAACTTTCGACGGGGAGCACGGCTAATTTCAGCAGCCAATCATGCACGTCAATAAAACGGGGTAACAGGGTTTTGAGGGGATACTGTGACATCCGATAACGTTTTGTTAATCGTTTAATTGTTTCCACTTCGTAGGCAGAAAAATGCACGATGGGGGCCGTGGGATACCGATGGAGGAGGGCGAGAAATTGCTGCCAAATCAGGGGTTCATCTTCGGGTTTTTCTGCAAAAAAGCCGTGAAATGTTTCGGTTTGTTTAACATGGTTGACACAGAGCACACCGAAGAGAAAATCCACGTTGCGATCGGGTTCGGCTTCGAGGTCGAAATAGAGTTCAATCGGGGCGAGGGGGGGGAAGGTTTGCGATCGCACCATCGCTTCGGGGGTGGGTAGGGCGCGATCGTCCACCAACGCTAACGCCTGCTGTTGCATTTGAGAGGCGATCGGCCGATCCACCTCAGGCTGCAACCATTGGGGATCAAGTTGGGCCAATTGCGCCAACTCTGTAATGCCCACAGCCTGCAAGGCACTGTAGCGAGAGGGCGTGACCCCAGGCACCAACGAAAGATGTTGAGACGCGGCCGCCTCCTGATGGCAATGGTCATACCACGGGCATAAACTGCACCGCTGCCGCGAAATAAACACCTCCGGAACCTCCCCCGCCCCCAGCATGGCCAGACAATCCAAGATTACCTCCCATACTTTCCCTTCCCACTGAGCTAAATCCACCCGATAGGTTCCACCATCGCGCAAGATTAATTGCGCCAGAGTGGGGGGCATGGTTTGCACATGGGCCAGCAAAATGGCCTGAAAGGCAGCGACAATTTTGTATTCAGACTTAGGACGTTTACCTAACTTGATATTGACCGGGCGATAGCACCAGTCCCCAAAGCGAGAAGAACCTGTCTGCTTCACCAAGAGAGTCGGCCGTCCCACTGCTGTAATCGCTTGCGGTGTCGTTGTTAAGCTATCTAAGGTGCTCAGGGGAGCATCCCAATACAAAATGCCTCGGTGAATCTGTTCAACCCCTTGGGCCATGAGGAGTTCTGTCTGTTCTGCCCCCGCTTGCCAATCCCCCGGTGCGTAGTCCGGTGTGACCACGGTTTGTCCAGTGAGGTGGTCTTGTACGAGGCGCTGATGTTCGCGGCGCAGTTTGAGGACAAATTCTTTATCGGCGGTGCGCTGACTGCGATCGCCATAGACCATTAGGTAAGCCCGACGAGTACAGCGGGTATAGTTCAACAACAAATCATCCGTCAGCACGATCATAAGGGGGTGCGATTGGTTCCGGAACGCATAGGATTTTTATTGAGTTTTGCAACGTCACAGAGATTTACATCGCTGTGGAGTATTCGTTCAGACTCGATGCTTTCTATGATAGAAGGTAGGCGCATCGCATCAGGGTTACTGCATATTTACAAATTGGGTTGTCACACGAGGAAAAAGCTATGCAGGTGTTAGTGATTGGAGACGATGCTGCCATGCGATCGCTCATCGAACTAATGCGATCCAATCGGCATCACATCACCGTTCAATCCCACGGTTGTCCGCCGCCAGCCCCCCCATTTTATCCCCTCATTCTCCTCCAGGCAGACGATCTCAGCGATCGGGCCGCCAACCTATGCCGCCAAATTCATCAAACCCACCCCTACACCACCCTGATCGCCGTCCTCGATCACATCAACGCCGAACACATCCAAACTCTCCTCAACTGCGGTGTCAACGACTATCTCCTCCGCACTGCCCCCCCCACCGAACAAAAGCTGCGCCTCAAAGTCATCGAACACAACCTCCAACGCCGCCCCCTCACCACAACCGCCAATCCCCTCGCCAAACTGGGAAATCGCCCCGGCCCCTCAGACTCCAACGTTAACCTTAAAAGCACCGCCCTCAGTCAATTTCCCTATCTAGCCAGTCATCACCTCCGCCAAACCTTAATCCAAATTCGGAAACAGCTTAATACTCTCCTCGCTGAACCCCACCACGTCCCCCTCGAACCAAGCACCACTGCTTATCTCAATCAAATTATTGATCGAGCCAACATGATGCAACAAATGCTCAGTGATGTGCTCATTGATACCCAAAGTCATCTCCAAAACCCCCTCCTGCAACCCCCGATCACCCATCAAGACTATGTGATCCTAGACCACACCTTCACCATCCAGGAATATTCCAACGGTGTACAGCGCTATGCCGAAGACGACACCACCATTCAAGAAGGCATTGATATTCGGGATAGTTTTCCAGAAGTTGCAGGCTTAGAACTGATCCTCGCGGAGATCTTGAACTATCGCCATGAAGGGTATGAAATTTCAGGCATTGCTCGTTTTTCAGAGACCGAGTTTCCCCTTTATTTTGACCTTTATATCAGTGTCTATCCCCATAAGCGCACCATCGGCTATCCTGCCAAGCTAATTATTTTATTAAATAACGCCACGGAGCGGATGCTCTTTCAACAACGCCTGATTCAAAGTGCGAATGAAGCTCAACTCCTCCTCAAAAAATTAGCAACCGCCAAAAACTACATCACCCAAATCATCAACTCCATGGCTGATGCCTTAGTCGTCACTACAAAATCAGGAGTGATCAAAACGATTAATGCCGCCACCCAAAAACTATTTGGCTATGAGGACTATGAGTTAATTAATCAACCGATTAGTAAGCTCGTCGATGATCAAAGCTTTCTCGGCAATTTAGCCCAGGGACAGTTGAAGTTTCAAGCAGAGGTGATTTGCCGTCAGCGGAATGGGCAAGTGTTATATGTTTCTTTTTCCTGCGGTGTGATTGAAACAGAAGATGATACCCAAGACTTTGTTTGTGTCGGGCGTGATGTCACCAAGCAAAAAAAGGCAGAAGCACAGATCAATGCGTTAAATGTTTCTCTCCAACAACGCACCATTGAACTCGAAAATGTCAATGATGAGCTTGAATCGTTCTCCCGCACCGTGTCCCATGATTTACGAACGCCTATTTCTCATATTGAATTTTTCAATCAAATGTTGCGGGAAGAATATGGTGATGTTTTGAATGAAGAAGGCCAAGATTATCTCGTTCAAATTCAGAATTCTTGTGGTCGGATGCGGCAACTGATTCATGATCTGTTGCAACTCTCCCGCTCAACTCGGATGGAATTAACCCTAGATATGGTGGATTTAAGCACCCTGGCGCAACAAATTTCCGCAGCGCTAAAAATGAATACACCAGAGCGGCAGGTGACGTTTATTCTGGAACCGAATTTAACCGTGCAGGGGAATGAATCGCTTTTACGGATTGCTTTAGAAAATTTATTTAATAATGCATGGAAATATACCAGTAAGCGATCGCAGTCTCAAATTCAATTCGGCCAATGCCGTGACCCGGATATCTATAGCCAACGTCAAATCTCAGCGCAGGTTCCGATCTTTTTTGTCCAAGATGATGGTGCTGGCTTTGATATGTCCTATGCGGATAAGCTGTTTCATACCTTTGCGCGGCTGCATTCCCAAAGTGAATTTGAGGGTACGGGGATCGGCTTAACCATTGTGCAACGCATCCTCGAACGCCACGGCGGTACAATTTGGGCTAAAGGGGTGGTGGGAGAAGGGGCGACGTTTTACTTTACAATCACTCCAGCCATGGAAACGCTCAACGCCGAAGTGATATCGCGATCGTGAATTTTGGGCGATCGCATCCCCTCCCGTCTCATCGCACCCAAGGATACACACCATGCAAGCGGTTACATTTTCCCAACCTGGACAACCCGACGTGTTGCAACTCCACCGGGTTCCCACGCCCGAAATCACCCAGCCCCATCACCTCCTGATCAAACTCCACGGGGCGGGGGTGAATCCCATTGACACCAAACTGCGACAGCGCGGCACATTTTACCCGGAACAGATGCCCGCGATTTTAGGCTGCGATGGGGCGGGCGTGGTGGAGGCGGTGGGCAGTGCCGTGAGCCAGTTTAAGCCTGGTGATGCGGTGTATTACTGCTGCGGCGGTTTGGGCGAGGCCGGCACGGGCAACTATGCCGAATATGCGGTGATTCCGGAACATTTTGCGGCCCCGAAGCCGGAGCGGTTGAGTTTTTTAGAGGCGGCGGCGGCTCCCTTGGTGTTGATCACTGCCTGGGAAGCCCTCTACGATCGCGCCCGCCTCACCGCCGATCAAACGGTGCTCATTCACGCTGGAGCCGGGGGGGTGGGTCATGTGGCGATTCAGTTGGCGAAGTTACGAGGGGCGCGGGTTTGTACGACGGTGAGCACGATGGACAAGGCGCGGCTAGTGCGGCAGTTGGGGGCTGATGAGCCGATTCTCTACACCCAAACCGATGTAACAGCGGCGGTGCTGGCCTGGACGGAGGGAACCGGGGTCGATGTGGCGTTTGATACGGTGGGCGGTGCAACGTTTTTTGAAACGGTTTCGGCGGTGCGCACCTACGGCGATCTGGTGACTATTTTGGAGCCGAATTTGGCACAGGGCACGCTCAAAGAAGCCCGCAAACGCAACCACCGGATCAGTCTTGAATTGATGTTAACGCCGATGTTGTCCGGGGATGAGGCGAGCCAACGGTATCACGGCGAGATTTTGCGGCAATGTGGGCAATGGTTTGATCAAGGCAAGTTAACAATTCATGTGGCGCAGCATTTTCCCCTAGGGGCGGCGGCGGCGGCCCATCGGGCGATTGAGATGGGATCAATGACGGGCAAGGTGGTGTTAGCATCCAGTGACTGATGTGATGGGCTATTTTAGTTGAGACAGGAACGGACGTAAAAGTGGTACTCGCCTCCAAAAATCTTGAAGACGTTCTAGATGAGGTTGAGGAAGTAAAGTTGATATTTGTGAGTTAGTCCATGTATCTGCTAACTGAACCAACGTTTCCTCAACTGTTTTAGTTGTCTTAGTGGGATCAGCACCAACACGAGATGCAAGTGATTCAAATCGTTTTAGTTCTAAAGCAAACCAGTTTTTTGTACCTGCTAATTTGAGAGCAAGCTCAGAACTTAGCTCCGGCCATGCAATTGTGCAAACTTGATCATACATTGGTGCAAGGCTTGGGTGCTGCTCATTTAAGTAAAGTAAAGACCAGTTCTTTAAATGAGCATCTGCATTCCCAGATGCAATTACAAATGTGAGTCGGCGAATAAACTCATAGTATGCATCATCACCAACAATTTGTTTGATCAATGCTCCACATTGTTCATACTTGATGTGATCATATTTAAGTCCTGGCTGCAAATTAGTGACTTGGGCAAAATCTTCTTGATGGATACGATTTCCTGCCTGCCTATCATATCGACGAATCACAAAAATATAATTTCCAAAGTTAGCATATTTTTTCAAAGTATCACTAACTGTTCTAGCATCTTGTAAATAACATTCAGGTACGTCAAATCCAGCAGATTTTGCCCATTGCATAATTGCATATTCATTCTCGATAGTAAATGGAAAACGTGTCGATCCTAATTTAACAATCCATTCACCATCTTGGTTACTTGCCGGCAGTGTTATTCTTTCTGGATCGCGTAAAACAGAGAATTTCATTTGGACACCTGCTAATGAAAATCGGAATCCAGGTTCCTTTTTTTTATGAATATTTTTACCATCTTCTATATATGAAGGAAATTTCAAATTCTCTTGGTCTAGAAAGGTATCTTCATTCATACGAACTATTTCTACTGCGCCGGGTAAGTCACGTCCAACAGCCTCTAGTAACGCTAGATCGTCACCAGGACTCACTCCTAAATTACCTTCGATTAAATTTCGCAATTCCCCATGTTCTGGAATCAAATTAGCAAAAAATGATGGAAGTGAGTGATTTTTTCCATAGTAAGTTCGCAAAAGATTATCCTCAAAAGATTGACTTAATATGGGACGATCTGATCTTAATAAATAGGCTTCAGTGAAGCGAAATGCTATCTGTCCTTTCGCAGTTTGACTCAGATAGCCAACTGTCTTGCCGTGAAGACTAACTCCTAAAGTACTTGTCACTCTTCTTCTCCTGTTTGTTGCAAGATATAGCTAATACTAGGGCGATCGCTTTTTTCCCAAGCAGCCAATCGTGAACCCAAGACATTCGTTGTCTCTGTAAGAATCTCACTACGACGCGATAGAAACTGGTCAAAATTTCCACTATGAAGAAACTCCGCAGCTTCTCGATCAATACAGTGGGACTGAAGTATTTTTGAATTCAAGCCCTCTCTATGAATTAAATCAATGAGTTTTTCTTGAATTCTCCTGATATCAGGAGGAAGTAATATTCTGTTGGCTGGGCTGTTTGTTTTTACACTAGAATAATTTGAGATGATTTCGTGAAAAGCTTTACGATCATACTCTTCAATCATATCAGCAATATCAAGCGGCTTTCCATTATCGGGGTTAAGTGGATGAAGTGAATTTAATGCGACAAGAACAACTCTACTGTCTGCGGCACGAGCATCAAATTTCTGTGGTAATATGAAGCTTGATTCTCTTGTATTAGGAATCTCGCTTAATAGTTTTTGCATTGTTTGTTCTGCATCATCACTCGTGATCGCATCTAAACTATGACGGAGCAAGGTTCTTTCGTCTACTGACTTTATTCCTAATAAAGTTCGCCATGTCCAACGAATTAGTAGGTCTATTGTTCTGTCATTGGGTTCTGGATGAAAACCAAAAAATTTTGTGAGCACTGAGAATGGAAGGGAACGGGGTAATAGTCTGAGATGAGGAATTTCTGCATGTGCTTTGAGAAAACTCAATACTTGTCTCAGGGCTGGTAATGCATCTCGAACTGCATCTCGAAGTACTTCAGGCTCTCGACGATAATGCTCTGAAACACTCCGGGTCACATCTAGATCTTTAAAGGCCATAATGGCAGACAGTAATTGATTTTCTGAAGGTCGCCCAACTCCAAGATCGTTCAATTGATCTGCCAAGGCGCTTAGAGTCGATGGCTCTTCTGATTTGTGCCCAAAAAGGGCATCATGAACATCTTCCCACTTCATTCGCTTGCCCGAATCGTTCATTCGGTAAAAGATATCTCGAAGCAGTTGCTTATCGTCTGTTTCCACAATATAAAGTGGAATTTCGTATTGACGAATTCTCGACCCAGCTTCAAAAACAGATTTTCTTAGGTTGGAATCTTGAGCATGATTCCAATTAAAAACCCACTCGCTTAGGGTTGATGCATCTAATAGCTGTGTGATGGGAACCCATGTTGATGACAAAATACCCCTTCTAGGTGGAGTGTGAAAGGTTTGTTTTGCAGCATCAAAGTAAAGAACCCAAGGATCATCAGGAGTGACTGGCATTTCTTTATCACGAGCCAAACCAGCAGTCAGGGCAGTTAACCGTTGCTGTCCATCAACAACCCAGAATGCTGCATTGGACTCTGAGGCATTAATTTTAACAGGGCCATATCGGATCACGGAGGCAGAAGCATGAGCCTGCCTCATTAAAAAAGAACCAACGGGATATCCCTGATAAACACTATCAAAAAATAATTTCACGTCCTCTGGTTCCCATCGGAGTGGACGTTGGAAATCAGGAACTCGAATTAAACCACGCTTAACTTGATGAATTAATTGCTCAACAGTGTAAGATTCTGCTTTGAGATACAATCGCTTGTTGGCCGACACAGTCATTGATATAGGGACTTGTTTTACATAACTCTTAGTTTAATGGATCGGCAGTTCGACGCGAAAACAACTGCCCTGCTGGGGGGTGCTTTGGACGGTGATTTTGCCGCGATGTTGATGGACGATGCCCTGAACGATCGCTAGTCCTAAACCACTGCCGCCATCCTGGGGAGTGCGGGAGGGGTCAGCCCGCCAAAACCGATCGAAAATGTAGGGGAGATGTTGGGGGGCGATGCCGATGCCGGTGTCTTGGATCATGGCGATCGCAGTTAGGGAGTCGTGGGTAAGGGTGACGGTGACGCGGCTGCCGGCGGGGCTGTAGGTGAGGGCGTTGGTGATCAGGTTGTTGAAGAGGCGATGGAGTTGGTCGGGGTTGCCCTGCATCAGGATGTTGGGCTGGAGGTGGGCGGTGAGGGTGATCTGAGCTTGGGCGGCGCGATCGCTCCAAAACTCCACGAGATCTTCGAGAATTTCATCCACCGCCACCCGTCGCCAGGAGGGGGCTTCTGTCCACTGTTGATCCATCCGTGCCAACAGGAGCAAGTCATCGACCAAGTGGCTCATCTGGGCCGATGCGGTGGCGATCGCGTCTAACTTGCCCCAATCAGCGCGATCGACCCGTTCCCGATGGGACTGCATCACCGCCACCGAAGCCCGAATCGCCGTTAAGGGATTGCGCAGTTCATGGGACGCATCGGCGGTGAACTGCTGCAACCGGGTCAAGCTTTGCACCACCGGCCGCAGGGCTTGGCGCGTCAACCAAATGCCACTCACCGCCGCCAGCCCCGTCATCAGCACCGCCCCTAACCCCAAGCCCCACCGCAAGCGATCCAGTTCCGCAGTCAAGGCGGCGGTGGATTCGCTCGCTCGGATATACCCCACCAGGGGCGCACCGGGCTGCTTGGCCCCATTGCGGTAGACGGGCAAAATCACCGTGCGCAGTTGTCCCGTTTGCGTGAATGACCCGGAAATTTGGCGCGGGTGGGGGAAGGGCTGCGCCGGGAAAAGGCTCCCTTCGCGCACCATGAGGCGGCGGTGTTCGTCGTACCATTCCACGCCCTGAAGATTTTGGGGACGGTTGAGTTGGGGGAGGTCGAGGATGGAGGCGGCTTCGTATTTGCCCATTAACCGGTTGAGGGAGATGGGGCGGAGGCTGCCGTCGGCATGGCGGGGGAGGGTGGCGGCGTAGGTGGCATAATCATCGTCGTCGTCGTCGTCTTCATCATCATCGTCTTGATCGGCGTGGGCGAGTTCTTCGTATTCATGTTTGACGATGTCGAGGGTGTGGGCGGCGGTTTCGGCCAGTTGGGTGAGGTGGGTGTTGAGTTGATGGTTGCGATCGCGGGCCACCACGTGATAGATCGCCGTGGAAAAAATCCCCAACAAGGTCGCCAAAATTGCCACGTAGGAGACAAAAAAGCGATCGCGCCATTGCCGCAACGGGGCTTCAGAGATTCGGATTAAGTCGATAGCCCAAACCATAGACCGTTTCAATCAGTTGACTCGGAGCCCCCGCCTGCTTTAATTTTTGGCGCACACTCCGCAAATGTACTTTAACCGTTTCTTCGCCGGGCATATCTTCAAACGCCCAGAGATGATCAAGAATCATCGCCCGACTCAACACCTGGCTGCCGTGGCGCAGGAATAGTTCCAGCAAGCCGTATTCCTTGGGGGTGAGGGTGAGGTGTTTTTGAGCGTAGCGGACTTCACAGGTGCGGGGATCGAGGTGGAGGTGTTCCCAGGTGAGGATCGGCGTGTGGGCGATCGCGCCTCGCCGTACCAACGCCCGAATCCGCGCCAACAGTTCCGCCAAATCAAAGGGCTTCACCACATAGTCATCGGCTCCCCCATCCAAGCTCATCACCTTATCCCGACTCGTATCCCGTGCCGTCAACATCAACACCGGAGTGCGATCGCCGCGATCGCGCAGCCGCCGACAGAGGCTCACCCCATCCAACTTCGGCAGCATCACATCCAACACCACCACATCAAACACCCCCGTCAGCAGATAGTCCCAGCCCAATTCCCCATCTTCAGCCACCTCCACCACATAACGCTGATCCTCTAGGGCTTCGCGGAGGGCTTGGTGAATCCGTGCATCATCCTCGACGATTAGAATTTTCATGCCTTGATCTTGTTTTAACCCTGTCTTAAGCCTCGACCCGCTGCCGATAGAGGGCCAAATCCGCCTGTTGATACAGACTCGGCACATCCTCCCCGTCATCGGGATAGGTGGCAATGCCGACCCGGAGCGTCAGATAAATTTCCACCTTATCGAACCCCAAGAAGGACGTTTGACGCACCGCAGCGAGGAGATAATTCATTTTTACCAAGGCTTGGGATTTAGTCAGTCCGTACAATCCCACCATAAATTCATCGCCACCCCAACGGGAGATCACATCCTCCGGCTCAAAGTTTTGTTGCAGGAGTTCGCCCAATTGACGCAGGAGGCGATCGCTAATGCGTTGACCATAGCGATTGTTAATCTGCTGGAAACCGTTAATGTTCACCAAGGCCACAGAGAGGGGATGTTGATAGCGTTGGGCGAGGCGGAAATAACGTTGCATGGCTTGGGAGGCCCGGCGGCGATTCATTAAGCCGGTGAGGAAGTCGGTTTCATCACAACTGCGCAACAGTTGAATTCGTTCAAGGCGGTTGAAAACACGGGTCGAGAGTTCTGCGTCATGGACGGGTTTGGCAATGTAGTCATCGGCTCCACTTTGATAAATTTGGCGGATCGTGTCGCGATCGCAGGCACTGCTAAGAAACAAAATCGGCAACCCCTGCCAGTGGGGATCTTGGCGCACCACTTTACAGAGTTGAATCCCATCAAAATGGGGCATTTGCAGATCCAAAATCAGCAAATCGGGGTTGGTGGCCTCCAGGGTTTTCCAGAAATGGCGCGAATCATGGAGGGGGGTGGCGGTGAACCCCCATTGACTAAACAACAATTGCAAATGGTCGAGGATTAATGGATCATCATCCACCATCAGGATTTGAGATTGGGGAATCTGCTTCGGTTGGAGGATAGTTGCGATCGCATCAAACACCTCCGCCGGCGTGGCAGATTTCGACAAAAACACAGAATGGCTCGCGGTCATCACCTCCGGAGGATAGGCCGCCACTGCTGCCCGCACCGTTAAGTCATCCTCCACACTAAACACCACGATCGGCAGACGGGGATAGCGTTTTTGCAACGATTTCAGCAGCGTAAATCCCCCGTTCGGCTCCCCGGAAATGGCCAAATCCAGCAACACAATATCCGGCTCATGGCGTTGAAGCATCACCTCCGCCGCCTCGGAATCCGGAGCACTATAAAGCTGAAAATGCCACTGCTTGGCCTGCGCTTGGAGCCGGGTTGTGAGCAGCCCATCACTGTCTACGAGGAGCACTGTGCCATGGTTGGGGGGTTTGGCGGCTGCCGTGGGGGATGGGGCCAGCGGTTCCACCTCGACACCGTAGGTATGGGAGAGCGTGCCGACGGTGGTTTGTAATTGCTTCAGGAGTTGAGCGATCGCATCGGGGGATGCCTGCTGAGTCTGTTGCCAGTCCTGCCAGTGGCGTTCAAGCTGTTGCGCCCACCCATAGGCCTGTTGGAGGCCAAACACCCCCAAGGAACCGGCTAACTTATGGGCGAGGGCTTGGGCGGCGGCGGCCTGGGTTGGGGTTAACTGCTGTTGGGCTAAGGCGGTGCTTGCGGTTTCGAGTTGTGCGAGGCGATCGTGAATTTGGGGGGCATGGTTGCGCCAAAGCACTTCGAGCATCGGGGAAGGTTCCCCGACCCCCGCATTAGTGGGCAGATCCTCCAGACGATACCCAATGCCATAGACCGCGCTGATCACTTCGGGCACACCAATGATCGCGAGGCGATGGTGCAGTTGTTTAAGCTGCATGGCAATGGGGGCATCGGCGGCAAAGTCATCCAACGACCACAGATGTTTTGCGATCGCTCGATAGGACTGCACTTGACTCGGCTGCTGTAAAAACAACTCCAGCAAACGGCTTTCCGTCGGGGTCAAGGTGATCGATCGGCCGTGATAGGTGACCCTTTGCGTCTCGCGATTGAGGGTGAGTTCACCCCAGGTCAATGGCTGAGAGGAGGGCATAGGCGCGGATAGCAAAATTATAGTTAGAGGAGAGGGCAAGGAGTCAGAGCAACGCACCCTAACCAATCCCGTTAATCACTGAATCAATTACAATTTTCAGTCGGTATTAACGGCGTGTTACCTAACATCTTATTGAATCGCGGCGAAGGAGTCCCTCGTCTGTCCACGGCATTTACCAAAATTTTTATTCCTCTAAATTTTTTCCCATGCTGCACTCCCCGATCACCGACCGCCTCCGCCCCTATCAAACCTTTGGGGTGAATCTCGGTCTAGACCGCATCCAGCACCTCCTCCATCGCCTGGGCGATCCACACCTCACCCTGCCGATTATTCACGTCGGCGGCACCAATGGCAAAGGCTCGGTCTGTGCCTATTTAGCAGCGGTGCTCACGGCGGCGGGCGATCGCGTCGGTCGCTACACGTCCCCCCATTTGGTGGATTGGCCGGAGCGGTTTTGGTGTCAGGGGGAACTCATTACCCTTGAGGCGCTTGATGCCATCCTGGGGCGGGTGATTGCAGCCATTGATCCCGATACCGAACCGCCGACGGTGTTTGAACTGGTGACGGCGGCGGCCTGGCTCTATTTTGCGGAGCAGCGGGTGGATGTGGCGGTGATGGAGGTGGGGCTGGGGGGGCGCTTGGATGCGACGAATGTGTGCGATCGCCCCCTCGTTAGTGTGATTACCTCCCTCACCCGCGAACATTGGCAACGCCTCGGCCCCACCTTGGCCGATATTGCCCGCGAAAAGGCCGGTATTCTCAAACCTGGACGGCCAGCAGTGTTAGGGCAGTTTCCCCCCGAAGCCCATCGGGTGATCGCAGCGCGGGCCGAAGCCTTGGCCTGTCCGACCCAGTGGGTTAAGCCGGCCCAATGGACAACGCGAACCGGGTGGGCGACGTGGCAGGGGTTCGAGTATCCGGTGGCCTTGGTGGGGGATGTGCAGTTACAAAATTCAGCCTTGGCGGTGGCGGCGGTGCAGGAGTTGCGATCGCAAGGCTGGAACATTCCCGCTGCCGCCCTGATTCAAGGCATGGGATCAGCCCAATGGCCGGGCCGCTTACAGTGGGATCACTGGCAGGGGCGCGACATCCTCTTAGACGGAGCGCACAACACCGCCGCCGCTGAAGCCCTCCGCACCTATCTCGACCACCTCACCCCCCCCCAACCCACCACCTGGGTGATGGGAATGCTCGCCACCAAAGACCATCGCGACATTTTCACGGCACTGCTGCGGGAGGGCGACCGTCTCCACCTCGTGCCTGTCCCCGACCACCTCACCGCCGCCCCGGACAATCTCCAAACCCTGGCCCGAGAGGTATGCCCAACCCTCGCCGCCTGTTACTGCCATGAGGATCTATTCCCTGCCCTCACTGCCGCCTGTCAATCCTCCGGTTCGCGGGTGGTGTTCTGCGGCTCCCTTTACCTCCTCGGTTACTTTTTCCGTGAGCGATCGCACAGAGCTTAAACCCTGGTTGACTGACAACATTAGCCAGATCCCGGCAAGCCCTCACCCTAGCCCTCACCCTAGCCCTCACCCTAGGGGCTACTGCTTATACATAACGTTCAAATGTTGGCCTCGTCTGCGTTTGATCCCCCTAAATCCCCCTTAAAAAGGGGGACTTTTTTGCGTTCCCCCCTTTTTAAGGGGGGCTAGGGGGGATCGAGAGAAGGTGA
>NZ_JAQMTY010000088.1 GCF_028330765.1 Spirulina subsalsa CS-330
CATTCAGTGGACGTTAAACAGATGCTTGTGGAGGGGAATCTGGACGGGGTTTCAAGACAGAGATGACTTGAGACTAGACAAACCCAATGAAGCAAGAATCCCCCGTTATAATCTTTGATTTAACGGTGGGAGTGTCAATGTACCGAGATGGCCGGGGAGTCGTGGCGAGGATGGGGCGATCGCAGTCTCGCCGGCGCGGTTCGGTTATGTGATTGTTGGGTGGGACGTGAGGCAGGATTGCAGCGCCGTGGCCAGGGCGATCGCATCGGGGTAGCGATCGCTCGGTTGAGGCGACGTGACCCGTTCGATCACCTGGCGGAGGTCATCACTCAAGCCCGGCACACTGGCCACGGCAAAGCGGGGAATGTGATGCTCGAAACGGTAGTATTGCACCGGAGAATTCCCCGTCAGTAGATAAATCAACGTCGGGCCGATGGCAAACAGATCCGACTGGGGGCAGGGTTGACCGCGATCCTGTTCGGGGGCGGTGTAGCCTTCGGCTCCGATTCGTGTGCCGTAGGGTGTGCCCACCTCCTTCACCGCCCCAAAATCGAGCAAAACTAGGGTGCGATCGCGATTGCGCACCATCACATTGGCCGGCTTCACATCCCGATGCACCAAAGGCGGCGTTAACCCATGGAGATAGGCCAAAATGTCACATAATTGCACCATCCACCCCACCGCCTCCGGCAGCGACACCACCCCCCATTGCCGCACCCACTGCTCCAAATTCACCCCATGCACCAACTCCATCACCAAATAGGTCTTCCCCGCCTCACGAAACGAATCGTAATAGCGCGGAATCCCCCCATGCTTCAACCCCTGTAAAATCCGCACCTCCCGCGCAAACAACTCCTGCGCCTTCGCCAGTTGGGCCATATCTGCATTCATCGCCTTCAGCACCACCAACTGATTTTGGAGCACATCCCGCGCCAGATAGGTCGTTCCCATGCCCCCCTGCCCCAAGGTTTTCAACACTTGGTAGTGGCGGATAATCTGCTGAGGCTCGTAGAGGGTTTGGCCACAATGAATGCAGAAAAGAGCCGTGGGGGGATTGTTGGGATGGGTACAAGGGGTCAGGGGGGCCGTGGTTCGCGTTTGTTGAAACTGAATGCGGGGGCCACCACGGGCAAACTGCATCAGTGCCCCATGGGTCACTAAACTTTCGCGGACGGATTGGCCATTGAGAAACGTCCCATTGGCCCCATAGCTCAACAGCCGCCAGTGATCCCCCTGGGGCACAAGTTCCGCATGGTAGCGCGACACTTCTTGAGAGTAGTCCAAAACAATGTCATTATCTCCAGCCCGCCCAATCCGGACGCGCTCCGGATCGCGGAATTTCCATTCCCGGAGCGGCGTGCGACCATCCAATAGGGTGAGGATCAGCATGGAATGATGAGCGTAAACAATAAGAATGAACCGTGGGCTGTTCCGTCCATTGTGCATCCCGCTGGCGAGAATGACCGCTCCTCCCCTGTCTGGCGGTAGCGGGGCGATCGCACGCCCAAAAACCGTTAAAACTGATCCGCATTGGGTCGCATCTTAATCCGAATTACGACCCCGGTGATGTTGTCATGGCCGTTGAACTCGTTGGCGAAATCCACGAGGTCAATAATGCCGCTGTCGAGGTTGGCTTTCGAGGCGATCAGGGGGGTGAGGTAGGTGGCGTAATGTTGTTCGATCAGGTCATTGTCAGAGATGCCGTCGGAACAGAGCAGCAGGAGGGTGTCTTCGTTGAGTTCGATGAATTGCACATCGGGGTGGACGTAGTCATTATCGCGGGGGCCGAGGGCTTGGGTGAGTTGGTAGGCATCAGGGCGGGCGTAGGCATCTTGGGGATCAACGCCGCGTAGGATTTCCCGTTGGCCCACTTCATGATCAACGGTGAGTTGTTCAACCCCGTGTTTACGGGTGATGCGATAGACACGACTATCGCCGACGTGAGCGATCGCAATATTAATATCCGACACCAACACCATCACCAAGGTCGTCCCCATCCGCCCACTGCCAGAGCGGGCATTTTTCATGTTGACGGAATAGAGTTTTTCATTGGTGATTAAAATGCCCTCGCGGATCGTATCCTCATCGGGGAGTTGCGATCGGTCTGACCAATGGGTTTGGAAATATTGCTGGAGAGTTTCGACGGCCATGGCGCTGGCCACTTCCCCGGCAGCATGGCCGCCCATACCATCGCAAACGATGTAAAGCCCGTTGGACTGAACATGTTTGCTCATGACATTTTCCCGGCGCACGGTGCTCGTTTCGATGCCAAAGTGGTCTTCGTTGTGGTCTCGCTGTTGGCCAATGTCGGTAAAACCCGCATCGCTCAAACTCAGCAGTTGCATCGGGAGTACGACGGTGGGCATATCATCGCCCATGCCGCGATACACCATTTTGTCGGGGTCTTCTTCGGTGCTGACGGGTTCGGGGGTGGGGTCATTGTCCGCTGTGGGGGTGGCTTCTTCGATTTCCTGTTGACGGGCGATCGCTTGTAATTCCGTGCGAGCCTGATCAACGGTTTCGATTTCACCTTCACCGAGACGCTCTAGCAACGTCAGCATCGGCCCGTACAAGGTGCGCCCGGACTCGGCAAACAACCGTTTCCACAGTTGACCCAACTCACTGAGGGGGGGCGCAGCTTGATCCGCAGGATCGGGGAGCAAGAGGGCAAAACAGAGCAATTGATCTTCATCAAGGCGGAGGTTCTCATCGGTCAAAAGACTTTGACAGCAGTGGAATTTTGCCAACTCCGACCACAGTCGCAGGGTTTCATCCAGCCAATAGAGCAACTGGGAAAAGGGAATCGCCTCACTGCCCCAAGCCTCGATCAGTAAATCCCAATCCGCCCGATGTTCGACGACAATCATCCCATGGCCTTCTTTTTGCCAGGTATCTTGCAAGACTGGAATGGCCGGGCTGAGGGATTCTTGCAGAACGAGATAGGGAATCGCCGGATCACACACGCCCACCTGTCGCCAAAACTCAATGTTGGGGTCATCGGCGATGGGGCCGGTGGCGGCGGCGGTTTCGCTGCCGTCTTGCTGTTCGATTAAGGTTTCGAGATAGGTTTTTTGGAGGGGTTGACTGTCCCACACTCTGATCTCACTGGTGGGGGTTTCGGGGGGGACGAGGGCTTGGTAACGTTCGGACAGATCGAGGGGACTGAAGGGGGTTTGTTCCGATTCGGGTTGGAGGGGATAGGCGATCGCCAACCATTCCTGCGCCACCATTGCCCCACATTCCGGGCAATCCTTTGCCGTCCAACTCACCTCCGAATCACAGATCGGGCAAGTTTGGGTTACTAGTGAACTGCCACACCGCTGACAAAATTTATTCGCTTCAGGGTTCTCAAATTGGCACTCAGGGCAAACGATCATAACCATGATAGGGATAGAGGCTAAACAACGACGGAATAGAAATGCGTTTCAAATCAAACGATAGACACAACCCCAACGAAGCATTGCCCCGCCCTAGAGATATCGTCTTGGCTTGACTGCACCTGACCCAATCGTAGCAAGGGACATCGTTGGACTCTGCCATTGTTTCTCTACCAGAATAGTCAGAGAATTCCGCTAACTCTGGCGTGATCTTTGCGAAATACCCTGCCAATGGTGGGGTTGTATAGCAATCCTATTTGAGGTGTAAAACCCTCAACCTTGATAAACAAGGGGCTTAAGCCCCTTGCCTGTCTCGATTTGATTTAGGACTGCTACATCACGACGTTAGCAGAGAATTCAGACCCGGATGAATTTCTCAACAAAATCACTACAAAATAACTACATTAACCAGACAATCATGCATGGGTCTCAGGGTCTGATCGGGGGTGGGCAGCGCGTTAAAACTCCGCACTGAGGGGGCTACGGGGGAAGGGGATCACATCTCGAATGTTGCCCATGCCCGTCATGAACTGGACGACGCGCTCAAACCCAAGGCCAAACCCGGCATGGGGGACGCTGCCGTAACGGCGGAGATCCCGATACCACCAGAGGTCATCTAGGGGCATTTGGGCGGCTTGGATACGTTGATCGAGGATGTCGAGGCGTTCTTCGCGCTGGGAACCGCCGACGATTTCGCCAATTTTCGGGGCGAGAATGTCCATGGCGGCAACGGTTTTGCCGTCATCGCTGAGGCGCATGTAAAAGGCTTTGATTTCTGTGGGGTAGTCGGTGACGATGACGGGTTTTTTAAATAGCTCTTCGGCAAGATAGCGTTCGTGTTCCGATTGTAAATCCAGACCCCAGGCGACGGGATAGTCAAAGGTGCGATCGCACTGCTCCAGATACCGCACCGCTTCGGTGTAGGTAATCCGCTCAAATTCATTGTTGATAATGTTGTCGGCGGTGGCCAGCACGGATTGATCAATCCGTTGATTGAAAAACTCCATATCTTCCGGACAGGTATCCAGAACATAGTTAAAAATATGCTTTAAAAACGCCTCGGCGAGATCCATATTGCCGATCAGGTCACAAAAGGCCATTTCTGGCTCCACCATCCAAAATTCAGCCAAATGGCGGGAGGTGTTGGAATTTTCCGCCCGGAAGGTGGGGCCGAAGGTGTAGACGTTGCTGAACGCCAGGGCCATCACTTCTGCTTCCAGTTGGCCGCTCACGGTCAGGTAGGCGGGTTTACCAAAAAAGTCTTGGCTAAAATCGATCGCGCCCTTGTCGGTTTTCGGCACATTGCCCAGGTCAAAATTGGTGACGTGGAACAGTTCCCCCGCCCCTTCGCAGTCGTTGGTGGTGATCAAAGGGGTATGCACCCAGAGAAAGCCTTGGGTTTGGAAAAAGTCATGTATCGCCCGCGCACAGGCATTGCGCACCCGGAACACTGCGCCGAGGGTGTTGGTGCGCGATCGCAAATGACCAATCTCGCGCAAAAACTCAAAGGAATGGCGTTTTTTCTGCAACGGATAGGTTTCCGGGTCAGAACCGCCCACCACGTCGAGGGATTCCGGCAATAACTCGATCCGCTGTCCCTTGCCCTCCGAGGCTTTTAATCGACCGCTGACGGCGACCGATGCGCCGATCGTGATCTGTTTCAGCACCGCTTCATAGTCCGGAAAACTGCCGTCAATGACCACCTGAAGATTGGCCAACGCGGAGCCATCATTGACCTCCATAAAGGCGAATCCTTTTAACTCCCGCTTCGTGCGTACCCAGCCCTGAATCGTGACGGCTTGATCCGGTTGGCCGTGGCGGAGAAGTTCGATAATGCTGCGTTTTTCCATGATGGTTGCAAAGGGCGTGAATCGTGAATTGAGGCAAGGGGCTTCAGCCCCTTGTGGGCGGGCAAGACTAGAGGCGGATTTGTTCGAGGTGGGTGCGGGGGTTGGTGCTGCGGGCGTTGCGGAGTTTTTCGTAATATTCCTTTTCGAGGGAACTGGGGTTCGCGGGGGTGGCGATGATGATTTTAACGAGTTGGTCGGTGCGATCGCCCTTCGGACTTGTCCAGCCTTTCCCCCGCAGGCGCAGGGTTTGCCCGGTGCGAATCCCCGGCGGAATCTTCATCGACACCTGACCATCGGGGGTCGGCACTTCAATTGATCCCCCCAACACCGCTTCATCGGGGCTGATCGGCACTTCACAGGTTAAGTTATCCCCGTCAAAGGTGAAAAAACTGTGGGGATCAATAGTGACATTTAAATACAGGTCGCCCCGTTGGCGCGTCATTGGGTCAATCGTGCCCTTACCCCGCACCCGCACCCGGCTCCCCGGTTTCGCACCGGCCGGAATCCGCACATCAATAATTTCGCCGTTAAGATTGAGCCGCTTTTGCACTCCCCGAAAGGCTTCACTGAGGGTCAGTTTCAGATTCGCCTCACTGACACCGCCGCCTCTGGATGCGGTTTGGTAATCGGTGCGAAAGCCGGTGGTGGAGCGATACCCTGCGCCGGGGTTGGCGGTGCGGGTGGTGCGGGTGCGAGTGCTGCCACCCATGCCACCGAGGAGATCATTGATAAATTCTTCAAAACTGCCGTATTGACCAAAGTCAAAGCCGCCAAAATCAACATTCGTACCGCCGCGACCGTAGGGGCTACCGGGTTGCGTGCCGGCCTGTTTCCAATATTGACCAAATTGATCGTATTTACGCCGTTTGTCGCTGTCGGAGAGGACTTCGTAGGCTTCGCTGGCTTCTTTGAAGCGGGCCTCGGCGGCTTGATCACCGGGATTGCGATCGGGGTGATACTTCAAGGCAAGTTTGCGGAAGGCTTTTTTAATGTCTTCTGCGGTGGCTGTTTTCGTCACGCCTAAGGTGGCGTAGTAGTCCTTGAAGTCGGTGGAAGCCATAAACTTCGATCTCCTCGCGCCCGGTGTTGGTCTGTCTATTGTTCTTGACTAGGATAACAGAGCGATTCTCTGGGTTCGGTTCGGTTTTTCCGACTTGGGGGAAGATTGGTACATTTCACTCCGGGTTATCAGCGGATGGCGGGAGAAAAGAGATAGGAATCAAGGGGGATTGTTTTTGACGGGGCGATCGCTGATCATGCTGATCGTGAACAGGCGAATCACGCTGTGGTCTCCTCAAGGTTCAGAGATCCCCCTAAGATTAAGACGACCGATGAAGACGGATGACCGACAACAAACCTGTGCTCAATTGAAGGTGGTGACGAGATGCGGATTGGCTATTTAACAGGAACCTATCCACGAGCAACGGATACCTTTATTCAGCGGGAAATTTTTGCCCTGCGCGATCGCAATCTGGAGGTGAAAACCTTCGCGGTGCGGCGACCGAGTGCGGCGCAATTGGTCGGCGACGAGCAGCGCCAAGAGTGCGATCGCACCTATTACCTCTTACCCCCGAAACTGCCCCAACTGATTCAAGATCACCTCGCTCTCTTTTTCCAAAGTCCGGGCCGCTATTGGGCGGGGTTAAAACTCGCCCAGCGCACCAGTCAGCCCGGTTTACGGGGCTTGCTCTATCAATTGGTGTATTTTGTCGAAGCGGGGAGCCTAGCGCGACAATTGCAGCGGCAAACTATTGACCACCTCCACAATCATTTAGGGGATTCGAGTTGTTCCGTGGCGATGTTGGCGGCCCATTTAAGCGATCGCCCCTACAGCTTCACCCTCCACGGCCCCTATATTTTCTACGATCCCTACCGTTGGCACGTCGGCACAAAAATTGAACAAGCCCGCTTCGTGATCTGTATTAGCCACTTTTGCCGCAGCCAAGCAATGTACTTCGCCCCCTTCACCGCCTGGTCAAAACTGAACATTGTCCATTGTGGTGTTGATCCCCAACTCTTTCCCCTAGTGCGCCATCACGGGGTCGGCAATCGCTTACTCTACGTCGGGCGACTTTCCGCCGCCAAGGGCTTACCGATTCTCCTCGACAGCCTCAGCCAACTGAAAACCGACTACCCCGATCTCTGTTTAACGGTGGTGGGGGACGGCGAAGATCGTCAAATCCTCGAACAATTGACCCAGCAACGGGGGCTAGAAAAACAGGTGAACTATGTGGGGTATAAGTCCCAAGCGGAGGTGCGCGACGCGATGCAGCACACCGATGTATTTGTCTTGCCCAGTTTTGCCGAAGGTGTGCCGGTGTCATTGATGGAGGCGATGGCGGCGGGGGTTCCGGTGGTGACAACCCGGATCGCGGGGATCAGTGAACTCGTCGATGATGGGGTGAGTGGTTATCTCGTGCCGCCGGGAGATAGTGAGGAATTGACCCTGAAGATTTGCCGCCTGTTGGATCAGCCGGAGTTGCGATCGCAATTTGGCAGCGCCGGCCGTGCCAAGGTCGAAGCCGAATTTAACATCCACATCGAAGCCAACCGCCTCCACCAAGTCCTGATCGAATCCTGCTCCTAACGGGACTCCAGATGAAAAAGCCCTCTCCCCGTGGGAGAGGGTTGGGTGAGGGTGTTTTACTTTATTGGCATTGGATGCGATCGCTAATCACATTCTTCATATCCAAACAATAGGCCAGCGTATCCATCCCCGCCGTTTCCGTCGCCGTCGGTGGATTCGCCGCAATTATCTCCTTCAGATTCTCCACCCGTGCCCCCGGATTCGGGTGCGTACTGAGAATCGTCATGCCGCGGCCGCCGCCCTGTTGGGCTAACTTCTGCATAAAATTCACCATGCCATTGGGGTGATAGCCCGTGCGCCGCAACAAACTCAAGCCCACCTCATCCGACTCATTTTCATCCCCCCGACTATTGGGCAAATTCAGCGCCACATCGACCCCCAACTGCACCACCTGGGCTTGATCTAGACCGGCCGCCGAGAGAATCCCCTGCTGCACCGCCCGCTCGCGCATTTGGTTAATCGCGTGCTTCTCGATAATATGGCCCATCTCATGGCCAACCACCCCGGCTAATTCCGCTTCCGTATCCGCCATCAACATCAGCCCAGCGTTGATATAGACAAATCCGCCCATCGTCGCAAAAGCATTGACATTGGGATCATTCACCACCTGGAACGTGAAATTAATCTCCCGTCGCTCTTCAGGGGTCAACACCTCCACCATTCGCTGACCGATTTCAGCAACATAGCGGGTGGCAGGATGGTTATCCCGGATCACGGGCGTACCATTGCGGGCCAAGTCTTGTTTAATCTGGGCATCAATTTGCTGTCCCACGGCCATTTCCCGTTCCGGGGACATATTCGCCAATTGAATCCCCTGCAACACCCGCGCCCCGCCGCGAATAATATCCCAGATCGAAATCGCCTGGGCCTGAGGTTGAACCGCGAAAATAGTGAATGAGGTTAAAAGGGCGAGAAATCCATAGGCCCAACGGGGTGGGCGCGACCAAAATGTTTTAGGCATAGTCATCAAAATAGTGAGGAGTCAAACCCACTCATGCTTACGTCATAGTTTTATTCTGGCCCATTTGACGGAATCCGTAGCGGCTTTGTTGCCCAGTTTAAAAATCGCCCCGGAATTTTCAGTCCTCATTGAACGATGGCGCTATTGATTCGCTGGATTCGCGGCGCTCGCACATAACCTGATCAATGGCGCGGGATAGATCACCATAGCTAGATTTAATGGGATCTAAGCGCAATAACCTACTCAGCCCAATGCTTTTTTGATGGCCTAACTGTTGATTCAGGGTTGCTGTGGACAGACAGTAAAAGTCCCACTGATCAAGATTCAAGGGATTGACTGATGATTTATCCCGGTGGGCCAGAACGCAAAACACATAGACATCGGCCTGACGTTTGAGAACGTCCGACATAGTGTTAGATGCGGCATCCCAGCCATAGGTCTGCCGAATACTGAATTGAATCTTGGAAAGCTCATGTTGCGACCAGCTTTGCAAATACGCGCCTGATTTAACTTCGATCCGAATGCCAGAGGATGTCACCACATCGAATGCATCCCACTCTGTCCGACTCCCTTGATCCGCCTCTAGAGCACTAGCGACGATATATTCGGCCAATACGCCCCGCAATGCATTACTCAACAGATCAGAGGTTGACCATTGCCAGAAATCTGCTAACCGTTTACCAATCGCTTCCCCATTAACAACAAACGGTTCATCACCCCTTTTACGAGTGATGGCGATCGCTCCCAGCTTCGTATGCCCAACAACCATTCTGTTCACCTTATGCTCGAACCCATTAAATATAGCTCTTGCTCAAAACACGAGTCAGATTGTGATGCGAAATCCTCTCAGCTTCGGCCTTCAGGGGACTAAGCCCGCCATTTTAAAATGCGATCGCGCACAGGATTCACAAACTCACGCTGCTCGGCTTGGGCTTGGGCGTATTCTTTTTTGAGTTGGAAATACCATTTCGCCAATTGATCGGAGTCGGGGATCAACATTAACGAGGGGTCAAACTTTAAGCCGACCTGTTGCTGCTCCACCACATCGCGGTCTTGTTTGAGGAATTGCCAGGCGAGGGGACGGAGGAACGGGGCGACCAGACCGAGCCAGGGTACATTCCAATAGGCGGAAAAATTGACCTCGGATTCTGAGGCGCTGAGGGGGGTGATCGTGGTGAGGTTGCAGACGTGGTAGCGGGCGGTGGTGGTGCTTTCGATCCGGACACTGGGGAGGCGGAAGGAAATTTCGGTTTCGGGGATGCCGCCGAACATCCGATACACAAAGGTCATGATCCCGACTGGGTGGCGCACCATGGTGAAACCGAGGGGGGAGGCGACGAATTCGCGGGCTTCTTCGTGGAAATCGTGCCCCGATCGCCACCACCAGGCCCGATGGACAAAGGGGGAATGGGCGGGGTCCATCAAGCCCACGACGGCATGATCGAGGGTGCAGGGGTAGATCATTTTGAGGTGAAATTGGGGGGGGCGACCCTCGAAGCCGGGGACGATCGCAATTTCGGCCGGATCGGCGAGGGTGCGATCGCCCATAAAAATCCACAAATTCCCCTGCACCTCCGCCACCGCGTAGGACTTCACCCCAAAGCGGTCTAAATTCAACTGCTGCCCCGTCACCAACGACGGAATATGGGTACAACTCCCCGCCGCATCAAACCGCCAACCGTGATAACAGCATTCCACCTCCACCCCATCAAACCGGCCACAACTGAGGGGAATCGCCCGATGGGGACAAAGATCCCGCAGGGCAAAAGCATCCCCCGCCTGGGTACGTCCGAAGAGAATCGGCTCACCTAGGAGAGTTTTCGCCAACATCTTACCGGGCTTCAGGGTTTTGCCCGGCAGTGCCATGTACCACAAATTACGGAGAAACGAGGAATCAGCTTCGATCATAAGAATTGCAACTTGAACAAAAATCAGAGGAAACGCCAGCCTCATCAGCAGCGGTCAAACG
The DNA here is from genome assembly GCF_028330765.1 of Spirulina subsalsa CS-330. Classification (GTDB taxonomy): domain Bacteria; phylum Cyanobacteriota; class Cyanobacteriia; order Cyanobacteriales; family Spirulinaceae; genus Spirulina; species Spirulina subsalsa_A. Next base: position 10,745 of record NZ_JAQMTY010000088.1, read on the forward strand.
GACTAGAGACAACCCCATGAGACCCCACCAGATCAAGACATCCTTAAAATTGTAGGATTGAATGCTCAATCCCTGAGGTAACCCCTGTAAAGTAGGTGATTGGCTGAGTTACCCGCAACATTTATGCCCATTTCCCCAGAAGTACCCGCATTGCTCGTCCTCGCTGACGGATCGATCTATCACGGCTTCTCCTTTGGCGCAACCGGAACTGCGATCGGTGAAGTCGTCTTCAACACCGGCATGACCGGTTACCAAGAAGTGCTCACCGACCCCAGTTATCGCGCCCAAATCATCACCTTTACCTATCCTGAACTGGGAAACACCGGAGTTAACGCCGAAGACGAAGAATCCGCAGGGCCCCAAATTCGCGCTGTCATCGCCCGCAACATCTGTTACCGCCCCAGCAATTGGCGTTCCACCCAATCCCTCCCCGACTACCTGAAGCAATACAAAATTCCTGGTATCTACGGCATCGACACCCGCGCCCTCACCCGTCGCCTCCGCTCCGGTGGCGCGATGAACGGCGCGATTTCCACCGAAATTCTCGACCCAGAAGAACTCCTGCGCCAAGTCCAAGCCGCCCCCTCCATGGCCGGTCAAAACCTCGTGCGCGAAGTCACCACTTCCCAAGTGTATGAATGGAATACGTCCACGGACACCGTTTGGGAGTTTAGCGACACAGCCCAACGTGGTGATGCACCGCTGACCGTGGTGGCGCTGGATTTTGGGGTGAAGCGCAATATTTTGAACCGCCTTGCCAGCTATGGCTGCCGGGTGATTGTTGTGCCGGCGAGCACGCCGCCGGAGGACATTTTGAGCCATCATCCGGATGGTATTTTTCTCTCCAATGGCCCTGGTGATCCGTCAGCGGTGACGGAGGGGATCACCACGGTGACCGAACTCCTCAAGGCCCAAAAGCCAATGTTTGGTATCTGTATGGGGCATCAAATTATTGGCCTGTCCTTGGGGGCGGAAACCTTTAAGTTGAAGTTTGGCCATCGGGGGCTGAATCAACCCTGCGGCCTGGATCGCCAGGTGGAAATCACCAGCCAAAACCATGGTTTTGCGGTGACGGCTGCGTCCCTGGGTGAGGATGTGGAGGTGACCCATTTAAACCTGAATGATCAAACGGTGGCGGGGTTGCGCCATAAAACGTTGCCGATTTTTTCGGTGCAATATCACCCTGAAGCGAGTCCGGGGCCCCATGATGCGGACTATTTGTTTGAGCAGTTCGTGAAAATGATGCGGGAGCATCAGGCGGTTGCTGTTTAACGCAGGGGTTGAGATTTCGCCGGCTCGATGGGGCCCGCCTAGTCGGGCTTCGGCGTGGCCTGTTATACTGGCTAATCGACCGATTAACTATTCTGTCATTCGCACGCATAGGGAGGGTAGAACCATTCCTGAACCACTGAACTTGACGGTAAGCCTACGAGGCACCCGTGAAATCAAAGAAAATTGTCAAATTATTCGGCTGACGGGGTTGCTCGATGCTTTTTCGGAACCGACGTTTCGGAAGGTGTTAGGCAACTGTATTGATACGGGCCCGAAGCATATTATTTTGGGGCTATCTGCCATTGATTTTGTGGATAGTTCTGGGCTGGGGGCTTTGGTGCAGTTGGTCAAAAAGGCGCAAACGGAGGGGGGCAGTGTCCAACTGGTGACGAATGCTCGTGTGACGCAGACGGTGAAGCTGGTGCGTCTTGAGAAGTTCCTGGCGCTGCAACCGTCGGTGGAAGAGGCGATCGCTAGTCTTGCGAACCAATAACCCCCCCGATGCTTGTGGGTGAACCACGCCAACCCCCCCCAACGATTCGGCATTGGGCACAGGAACGCCTGAGTTCTCTGTCGCCGTTACCCCGTTCCCTTGGTCAAGTGGAGCAACTGTCTCCGACGGCCCTTGCCTATATCGGGGATGGGGTCTATGAACTTTTGATCCGAACAACTTATCTGCTGCCACCCCAGCGGATCGCCACCTACCATCGGCAGGTGGTGTCTCAGGTGCGTGCTGAGCAACAGGCAGCCCACCTTGATCACCTGATCCCCTACCTCACCGCCCAGGAACAGGAGATCCTGCGTCGTGGTCGTAATGCAGCGACTCGCCCGCCGCAGCGTCTTGATCCGGGGATTTATCAGCGGGCGAGTAGTTTAGAGACGTTGATCGGTTATTTATACCTAACTGATCCGCCTCGTCTCAGTGAATTGTTTTATTATTTGCAACTGCCATGACGGTACGGGATGATTTGGTCTATGGTCGCCATTCGGTGCGGGCCACGCTAGAGGGCGATCGCCTGCCCCAACGCCTTTGGGTGACGGCAAATGTGCGCCATGATCCCCGCTTTGCAGACCTGTTGGCAACGGCGAAATCTCAAGGGACGGTGATTGATGAGGTGTCCGTCGGGCGGCTGAATCAGATGACCCAAGGGGCCAATCATCAGGGGATCGTGGCCCAAATCACCCCCTATGAATACTGGGATCTGACGCAACTGATCATCCAGGCGGCCAACGTCAGCGAGCAGCCGGTGATCATCGTTGCGGACGGGATCAATGATCCCCATAACCTGGGTGCAATCATTCGCACCGCTGAAGCGATCGGCGCTCAGGGACTGGTGATCCCCCAACGTCGCGCCGTGGGGATCACGCCCACCGTCTTGAAAGTCGCCGCTGGGGCCTTGGAATCATTCCCGGTGGCACGGGTTACCAATTTGAAGCGGGCCGTGATGGAATTGAAGACCTCCGGGTTTTGGATCTATGGCACTGTCGCGACGGCTCCCCAGACGATCATGACCACGGATTTACGAGGTGCGATCGCGCTGGTCATCGGATCAGAAGGGCGAGGCTTAAGCTCCTTAATGGAACAAAACTGTGATAGCTTGGTGTCCATCCCGCTCCAAGGTCATGTTCCTAGTTTGAATGCATCGGTCGCCACCGCCATGGTTTTATACGAGGTTTTTCGTCAGCGTTGGCAGGCCAGCGATTCAGAAACTGTGTAATTAGAGACTTTCAAAAAATGAATGAAAGGAGTATAAAGAGAGTTAAATCCGCAATTATTAAATAATGTAAAGCAACGCTCTTGGTTGGGCGAGCTGTTTAAAACACGATTTTGGGGGAATTAATGAAAGAGATTTGGCTGAAATTCCTAGAGGCGACCGGTAAAGCCTTTTGGGTGGAAATCACCACAGAGCAGCCACGCTGTACCTACTACTTTGGCCCGTTTGCCAGTGAAATCGAGGCCAAAGAAGCAAGTCCAGGCTATATCGAAGATCTAAAAGAGGAAGGCAGTCAAGGCATTCGATTCTCCGTCAAGCAAATGAAGCCGACGGAGCTTACGATTGATCATTCATTGGGGGAGATATTTGATCCTGAGACAATCCCCGCTCTCAGTGGTCACGGAGTTTAACGGGGAACCATCGCAAACTAGACTGCATCGGTTGCCAAACAATGCAGACGGCTGACGGGATTGGGTCGATCGCACAGCCGATTTTTTAGGGTCATTTTGCCTGGGGTGCAACCGCGATCGCGGTCGTCATGCCCGTGGATGGTGGAATCGGGATGTTATAGATCCTGCTGGCGTAACCAAGCGTGAATCGTTTCGTTCATGGCGTTCGAGACTTCCCAGGGGAACAGGTGGGCGGTGTTGGGGAAACAGTGCCAAGCGCAGCGGGGCAGGGCTTGGGCGGTTTCCTGGCTGGATTGGGCGGTGATGTTGATGTCGTCTGCGCCCGCCACCATCAGGCAGGGCATGGTTAAGGTGGGAAGATCCGCGAGGCGGTTATAGCCTTGGCGGAGGGCGGTGTTGAGGGCGCGATGGGCATGGCGGGAGGTGCGGAGGTAGGCGGGGGTTCCGGCTTGGGCGAGGTAGTGGTAGGCGGTGGGGGTGTGTTGTTTGAGGAGGCGGCGAAAGAGCGATCGCGTCCCAAAGGTGTCAATATTCCACTGCCAACCGGGTTTAATCCGATTGATCAGCCCCGCGATCCCCGTATTCACATATTCCCACCAGGGAATGGGGGGATAGTTCCCCCTCGGTCGAGCGGCAGTGCCGATCAGGATTAAACCCCGGTAACGCTGGGGATTGCGCAACGCTAATTCCATCGCCAAAATTCCCCCCAACGACCACCCCAGGATCAAGCATTGGTCAATCCCTTCGCGATCGAGCAGGGCTTCAAGGTCTGTGATGTGGGCGGCCATCTCAAAGGGGTCTTGGGTTTGACTGTGGCCATAGCCGCGCAGATCCGGGGCGAGGGTGCGGTATTGGGAGGATAACGGCTCGGTAAAGACGGCCATGGCGGCCCCGGAGCCGGGATGACCATGGAGACAAAGGATGGGAAAACCGGAGCCGTGGCGTTCCAGATGGAGGGGGTGGGGAGTGGGGTTAGACATGGGGGTTGATTTAGATTGGGGGGCGATCGCAGCCAAGCACACCATCGCTATCTTCAATGCAAAAAGAGGACTCCCGCTACACCGTTAGGTTAGCGGTGAGATGAATTTTTGCCAACAAATAAACCGACCAACGGGAAACGACTGAATTCAGTTTTGTGTTAGAATCGAGAAGCCAACGCACCCAAGTGTGCCTAGAGAGGCAAGATTGGTGGTTCTCGCCAGATAAAATGTCCGACCAAAAAGAAATACCTGATCACAGGGGCGGCATAGTTTATGAAGGAGAAATCTAAACATAACTAAGTTTTTGTTGTCTGCTGCGGGACATTCAGTGGACGTTAAAC
>NZ_JAQMTY010000089.1 GCF_028330765.1 Spirulina subsalsa CS-330
GCCCCTCTCCCGCAGGAGAGGGGAGAAATTAGCCCTCTCCCGCAGGAGAGGGGAGAAATTAGCCCTCTCCCGCAGGAGAGGGGAGAAATTAGCCCTCTCCCGCAGGAGAGGGGAGAAATTAGCCCTCGCCCTGTGGGAGAGGGTTGGGTGAGGGCAATCCAAAAAATCGACATTTTCCACTACACCTACGCCATCCTGCACCATCCCCACTATCGCCAAAAATACGAGCAAAACCTCAAACGCGACTTTCCCCGATTGCCCCTCCATGATGACTTTTGGCAATGGGCAAACTGGGGAAAACAACTCATAGAATTGCACCTCAATTACGAAACCATTGAACCTTATCCCCTCCAGCGCATCGATCTCCCCCTCAAACCCGGCACAGTCAACAAACCCAAACTCAAACCCGACAAAACCAAAGGCGCGATCGCCCTTGATGGGATCACCACAATTCAGGGCATTCCTGCGATCGCTTGGGATTATAAATTAGGGAATCGGAGCGCGATCGAATGGGTCTTAGACCAACATAAAGAAAAGAAACCCAAAGACCCCACCATCCGCGAAAAATTCAACACCTACAAATTCGCCGATTACAAAGAAACCGTCATTGATTTACTAATGCGCGTCTGTACCGTTTCCGTCCAAACCCAAACCATTATCAACCAAATGCCCACACCCAAGCCATCAAAACCACTGTAGCCAGTTACACAAACAAGACCGAAAGCACCCTTTACTCTGCACATAGGATAGTAAGCGAGCTTGCGTCTGATGGACTACACTCCTCAATTTTCCGTGGTTTGGAACAATTTAGGACTCTTTGCCCAAGGGATTTTTCTCACCTTGCAAATTGTGGTCGTTGCGATCGCCTGCGGTCTTCCCATTGGGATCGCGGGCGCATTGGGGCGCACCTCCCACAATCGCCTGCTGAATTGGCTGGCCACCGCCTACGTGGAATTTTTTCGCAATACCCCTTTTTTAATTCAACTGTTCTTTTTCTTCTTTGGCCTGCCTAGTATTGGTGTTCGGATGTCATCCTGGCAGGCGGCAGTTTTGGCCTTAGCGATTAACTTTGGGGCCTATGCCACCGAGATCATGCGGGCCGGAATTGAAGGAATTGACCACAGCCAAATTGAAGCCGGGATGGCCTTGGGGTTCAATAAAATGCAGATTTTTCGCCATGTGATCCTCGTCCCTGCCTTGGGAAAAATCTATCCAGCCCTGGTGAGTCAGATTGTGATTGCGGTGCTGTTTAGTAGCGTCGTGTCGCAAATTTCCGCCGAAGAATTGACCTTTGTGGGCAACTTTTTACAATCCCGTACCTTCCGCAGTTTTGAGATTTATCTCGCCATTTCCTTGATGTATGTGGGGCTGGTTTGGGTGATTAAATTAATCGCCTACGGGATTCAACAAAAGTTTTTTGCGTTTACAAAATATATCCGTTAGTCCTTTAAACCATTGAATTGTGCAAGAGTTTACCCTAGCCCAAATTCTGACTAATTTGTTAATTGCGACTCAATGGACGATCGCACTTTCGGCGATCGCATTTGTGGGGGGTGGCTTGGTGGGGTTTCTGTTAATGTTGATGCGCATTTCCGCAAACCGGGTGATTAAAGGAATTAGCATTCTGTACATTGAGTTTTTCGAGGCCACGCCGCTGCTGATGCAGCTTTTCTTAGTCTTTTTCGGGATTTCTGTCCTGTTTGGGATTAACTTTTCTGCCTGGGTTGCTGCGGCGATCGCCCTCACCACCTACACCAGCGCCTACCTAGGGGACATTTGGCGGGGTTCCGTCGAAGCCGTCCCCCAGGGACAATGGGAAGCCTCCAAAGCCCTGGGAATGGGTTATTTTCAACAGTTTCGTAAGGTGATTCTGCCCCAAGCGGTGCGCCTGTCGATTCCCTCCACGGTGGGGTTTGCCGTGCAGGTGGTGAAGGGAACCTCCCTCGCCTCCGTGATCGGCTTCGTCGAACTGACGCGATCGGCCTCGTCGATTAGTAACGTGACCTTTCAGCCGTTTTTAGTGTATTCCCTAGCGGCGGTGATCTATTTTTGTCTGTGCTTCCCCCTCTCGCTTTGGAGTCGGCGCTTAGAGCGTCAGTTTTCCTACGATCGCTAAACTCGATGACCGCCAGCGATCGCATGCCTGCTTAACCTTATTTTTTCTCTGTGAGGATCGTTTATGTTCACCGCAATGTCTCGATTTTTTAGTCATACCCTCGGCCTGTCCCCCCGTTGGCGATCGCTACTCATGGCGGTTTTTTTGAGTAGTCTCTTAACCCTGGGGATTGCCTCCTGTGCCGGCGGGTCAATCACCTCCCAAGACGTGGCCGGCAGCACCACCACCGCCCAATCCGATACCGCCACCGAAGATTCCGAAAGCACCGCCCCCGCCGGGAACACCCTCGATAGTATTTTGAGCGCAGGTGTGATTAAAATCGCCGTCCCCCAAGACAGCCCGCCCTTTGGGTCAGTGGGAACCGATGGCGAACCCCAAGGCTACGACATTGAAGTCGCCAAACTGATCGCCACAGACTTAGAAGTAGACATCGAACTCATCCCCGTCACCAGCACCAACCGCATTCCCTACCTCCAAACCGGACGAGCGGATCTGGTGATTTCGAGCTTAGGCGCAACTCCCGAACGGGCCAAATCCATCTATTTCTCCTCAACCCCCTACGCGCCCTTCTTCTCTGGGGTCTATGGCCCCGCCGAGGCTGAGGTGTCGAGCTACGAAGACCTGTCCGGTTTCAGCATTGGCGTCACTCAAGGTTCCCTCGAAGACCTCGAAGTGACCGAAAAAGCACCAGAAGGCATTGAAATTCGTCGTTTTGAAGACAACAGCATCACCATTTCGGCATTATTGAGCGGGCAAGTGGATCTGATTGCCGCCGGTAACACGATTGTGGGCCAAGTGATTCAGGATAACCCAGAGGCCGGAATTGAGAATAAGTTTGTGATGAAAAATTCCCCCTGTTATATCGGCGTGCGGCGCGGCGATCTCGATATGTTGGAATGGGTGAATGTCTTTATCCGCCACAAACGCTTTTCCGGGGATTTCGATACTCTATCCCAAGCCTGGTTTGGTGAGCCACTGCAAATCCCGTCATTCTAAGCAGGCTTCAGCGCAAGGTGGGTTAGGCGGCGGAAACTCCCGCCATCACGGCAATCCAGCAATCCGCCGTCACCCACCGATTTATAGTTCAACGCGAAGTGTGATGGTGCGTTACACTTCGCTCACAGCACCCCACGAGCGATGAGCAGCCTGCTTTTTGGCTCTGGTGCTGTACTTGTTTTGGTTTTAATCTATGGAGCTAAGCGGATTCGAACCGCTGACCCCCTGCATGCCATGCAGGTGCTCTACCAACTGAGCTATAACCCCGAATCGTGCGTTATTTAATATGTCTGATTAGGCTGGTCGTTGTCAAGTGTTTGCGAAAAAAAAATCGGATCGGGCAGAGTGAAGCCTAAAAATAGGAAATGTAGTTACTCCCGCTGAGGGAACTCAAGCAGTTATTCATCAGGAAATAGACGACGAGGAGCGCCGCCGCCGAAAGGGAGACTAAGGTTCCGGCCAGCATCAACGAAAATTCCTGTTTTTGAACAGCCTCTTGCATGAGATGGAGTGACCATGCCACGAGTGCCACATCAAAAATTAGAATAGGAATCAACATATCTTACGTTTTGTAACGACCACCCTTATTCTAATCTATAAATCTACAGAATGTTGAGCGTTGTTAAGTCAGGAAAGGTTACAGTCCTACAGGCGTACAGGGATTTGATGTTGCTGAAGATAATCTTTAATTTCCGTTACGGTCAATTGACCATAATGCAACAGGGATGCTAGCAGGGCTGCTTCGGCTCGTCCCTCGGTAAAGGCTTGGTAAATATGCTCGGTCGTCCCCGCACCACCGGAGGCAATCACGGGCACATCGACCGCATCGGCAATTTGGCGGGTGAGGTCGAGGTCGTACCCGGCTTGGGTTCCGTCAGCATCCATGCTGGTGAGGAGGATTTCCCCTGCGCCGTTGGCGGTGACGGTTTTGGCCCAGGTGAGGGCATCGAGGCCGGTGTTTTCGCGGCCGCCGCGCACGTAGACATCCCAGCCGGGGTTACTCGGATCGGGGCGACGTTTGGCATCGATCGCCACGACAATGCACTGATTCCCGAAGCGATCGCTCGCTGCCTTAATCAAGTCCGGATTGCGCACCGCTGAGGAATTAATGCTAATTTTGTCCGCTCCGGCTCGTAATAATTCTTTAATTTTATCTAAGGAATTAATCCCGCCGCCGACAGTAAGGGGAATAAACACTTGCTCGGCGGTGCGATAGACCACATCGAGGATGATGTCGCGGTCTTCGTGGGTGGCGGTGATGTCGAGGAATACCAGTTCATCGGCTCCCGCGTCGTTATAGACCTGGGCGAGTTCGACGGGATCACCCGCATCCTGCAAATTGACAAAGTTAACACCTTTGACCACACGGCCAGATTTGACATCTAAACAGGGCAAAATTCGCTTCGCTAACATCAGGCTTGGGGGGAATAGAGGGCGAAAAAGAGGGGGCTTTCTTCCAATTGAACCATGGCAGGAGGGCGATCGCCGATCGCTCATCGTCAAACGGGGCGATCACTCCCCAGGGTTCTCCGTTGATTGCCCAAGAAAAAGCCCCAATGCGATCGCACTAGGGCTTTGTGATTAACCGTTGAATTCTGCAAAACTGCGATCGCAGTTTCGCAAACTTGACAAACCCTGTGGAACTGGGATTAACCCCCAGCCACAGCGGGGACAATGCTCACTTCGTCGCCATCGTTGAGGGCCGTGGTTTCATTGTCCAAAAAGCGAATATCTTCACTGTTGACATACAGATTCAGAAAGCGGCGGGGCTTCCCGGTTTCATCACAAATCCGGTTTTTAATCCCCGGACAGGCCGCCTCAAGTTGGTCGATCAATTCGATGATATTGCTGCCCGTGGTTTCGATCACCGCTTGATTATTGGTGAATTTTTGCAGAGGGGTGGGAACTAAAACTTTAATCGCCATGGTGACTTGAACTCAAAAGAATAGAACTAGAAAGAATGGCTAGAATAGCCCTCATCCTCAACCCTTCTCCCCTAGGGAGAAGGGAGCCAGAAGCCCTCTCCCTGTGGGAGAGGGTTGGGTGAGGGCAAGGGACTTAGACTAAAACCTGTTGCCAGTCGAGGCGTTCGAGGGTCTGGGCACGTTCCCAAGCCCGCTCGAAACTGTCGAGTTTGGCTTCGATGGTGAGGGGTTCGGAAATGTAGCCTTGGACGGCTTCTTGGGTTTTCAGGCCGTTGCCGGTGATGTAGACGACGGTGGTTTCATCGGGGCTAATCTTACCAGCTTCAACGAGTTTTTTCAGGACGGCGATCGTCGTGCCGCCTGCGGTTTCGGTGAAGATGCCTTCGGTTTCGGCGAGGAGTTTGATCCCGTCGATGATTTCGGCATCGGTGGCGGATTCAATGTGGCCGTTGGTTTGCTTGGCTTGCTCGATCGCATACACCCCATCAGCAGGATTCCCGATCGCAATGGATTTAGCGACGGTGTTGGGCTTGACGGGGTCGATGAAGTCGCGGTCATTTTTGAAGGCCTGGGCCACGGGGGAACAACCTTCGGCCTGAGCGCCGCTGTAGCGCACGGGCTTGTCTTCCACGAGGCCGCATTGAACGAACTCTTCAAAGCCTTTACGGATTTTGGTGTAAAGGGAGCCGGATGCGATCGGGGCGACGATGTGATCCGGGAGTTGCCAACCCAGTTGTTCGGCCACTTCAAAACCGAGGGTTTTCGAGCCTTCGGAGTAGTAGGGGCGCAGGTTGATGTTGACGAAGCCCCAGCCGTAGGTGTTAGCCACTTCAGAACAGAGGCGGTTAACTTGGTCGTAGTTGCCTTTGACCGCCATCACCGTGGGGTTATAGATCAACGTGCCGAGGACTTTACCGGCTTCGAGATCCGAGGGGATGAAAACACAACATTCTAGACCCGCGTGGGCTGCGATCGCCGCTGTCGAATTCGCCAAATTCCCCGTACTCGCACAGGACACCGTGGAGAATCCCAATTCCCGCGCCCGGCTCAGAGCCACCGACACCACCCGATCCTTGAAGCTCAAGGTGGGCATATTCACTGCATCATTTTTAATGTAGAGATTTTTCAGACCCAAACGACGAGCGAGGCGCGTGGACTTCACCAAGGGAGTCATCCCCGTTCCCACATCAATCACGTTATCCGTCGCCACGGGCAAGAACGACCGATAACGCCAAATCGAGTTTGGGCCGGCGGCAATGGTTTCGCGGGTGACGGTGGCGCGAATCTTGTCGTAGTCGTAGGCTACTTCGAGGGGCGCAAAGGTGTTTTCACAAATATTGATCGGCAACAGGTCGTAGGTGTAGTCGCCTTCTTTGGATTTGAGGTGGGTGAAGGTGGCGGATTCGCTGTGCTTGAGGATTGTTTGGGTCATGGGTTGATCGTGCTCTCTATTCAACGGTTGCCTGATAGTAGCACAGGCAAAAAAAGACCGTCAAACAATCCCGACAAATTTTATCGGGATTAAAAATTCTCCTCCGTCCCAACCCCCGTCGATCAGCCCAGGGCAGCGAGCAAGACGCTCACACGACAGAGGATGACCGCAATGGCTATTAGTGTGAGCCTCTGGCTCACTCCTGCCCAATCACCGGCCAGGGCAGCGAGCGAGACGCTCGCACTACATGAGGATGACCGCAATGGCTATTAGTGTGAGCCTCTGGCTCACTCCTGCCCAATCGCCGGCCTGATCCAGACTCGCAATTTGGGTTATTCAACAGGCTAAACCGAGGAATCATTGCTAATGTTGAGCAGGATATGGATCTGTTGACCCCCTGGCTTGATCGTAAATTCCCCTGCTATGCTTCTCGCGACGCTCAATCGATCGGTTAAACGCTACGGATTCCCGTTGGCCCTGGGGGCTATTTTCGGAATTGCGATCGCGCTTCGGTTTTGGCGGTTGGGGCAGTTTAATACCCTGGTGTTTGATGAGATCTATTACCCGGTGTTCGCCAATCGCTATTTAATCGGTGAGCCGGTGTTTAACTCCCATCCGCCCCTGAGCCAAACCCTGATGGCGATCGCGATGTGGATTGGGTCATGGTGGCCCGTGCCGCCGGACATGATCAACGGCTTAACAGGATCGATGCGTTCGACCTTGAGTTATCGATGGTTGAATGCGATCGCCGGGGCTTGGGTTCCGATCATCGCGGCATTAATCACCTACCACCTCAGCCAGCGGCGCAGCTTTGCGATCACCACCGCCCTGCTCCTGTCCCTGGATGGCCTGCTGTTGGTGGAATCCCGCTACGGTCTCAACAATATCTATCTAGTCTTGTTCGGCCTGTTAGGGCATCTCTACCTGCTCCGGGGACTGCGAACCCCGCCCCTGCCTCGGATTCCCGCCCAGCCCAAACGTCAGGTGCGCTGGTTTCGGGACTATCGCGGCACACGCTTTGCCACCCTGCGCCAGGTGAGTGATTGGGTGAGCGATCGCCTCCGTTCCCGCCGTCCGCCCCAACCGTGGCAACAGTTCAGCCTCGCGGGGGTGTGGTTTGGCTGTGCGGCGGCGGTGAAGTGGAACGGGTTGGGGTATCTCTTCGCGATCGCCCTGCTGTGGATCGTCGCGATCGCCCTGCTGTGGATCGTTCCCCACCGGCTCCACACCGCCCAGGCCTTCCCCCTCAATGCCCTTGCCCGGATTCATCCCCTCCCCGCCCTCCTGTATTTCGCCCTCATCCCCCTCCTCACCTATTGCCTTCTGTGGATTCCTCACCTCTGGCTCAACCCCACCCCCAACTTCTGGCAAGTGCATCGCCAAATCCTCGCCTTTCACCACGCCGTCGGCAGCGGCAGCGAGGTGCATCCCTACTGTTCCCCTTGGTATAGCTGGCTCCTGATGTGGCGACCCGTGGCCTATTTCTACGCCACCGCCCGCAGCCTCAATGAAACCGTCCCCGCCTATCCCCCCCTGCCCAGCAACGCCAGCACCCTGATCTACGATGTCCACGCCATGGGCAACCCGATCCTCTGGTGGGGAGCAACGGGCGCGATCGCTCTCCTTCTCCTTCTTTTTTTTCTCCCCTCCCCCTCCCGACTCGTTCCCGTCCCTTTACCCTGGGGCATCTCTCTCTATCTGCTGATTAGCTACGCCGCCAACCTGCTCCCCTGGGCCCAGGTTAGCCGCTGCACCTTCCTCTACCACTACATGGCCGCCCTCATCTTCGCAGAGATCGCCCTCGCCTACGGGGTGGATCGGTGGTGTTGGCAGGGATCGTGGTGGTGGTGGGCCTGTGGCTGTGTCGTGCTGGGGGTCAGTATCCTAGCATTTTGGTTTTGGTTGCCGATTTATTTAGGGTTACCCCTGTCGCCGGATGCCTATCAACTGCGAATGTGGTTCGCCAATTGGATTTAACCCGTTTGCAAAGCTGCGATCGCGCTCTCCTGCGCTCCGATCTGAACCCGATCAGCGACAACTATGGCGTTGCGCACCTTAACCGACCAAAGCGATCGTTTAGGAAACATGACGTTAGAACTTGATGACATTGACCCAAGCTCAATCTATCTTCACAAAAGTATTGGATTCTCAATCATCACACAATCGAGAATTACCCATCCTTTAAGACTGCTTTAAACTGTGATTATTATTTGCATCGTAAACTCATTAAGATTGCTCCCAGAGCTTCCTTCATATCGAGTGCATCAGAGATTGAAACCCTTGCTGCTCTAGAATGACGCACTTCGGCATTCAAAATCAGATCCCATCAATTCGATCAAACGGTAGTGCATTTTAGTGCAGGCTAGAGGAAAAGATAGGGGCATCTTGCTCCGCCAGCTTCTCTCTGATGCCCCGATTGTACTCATGGATGAACAGCCATATCGCCCCAATGTGGTTCTCCACCTTTTTCGAGAACGAC
>NZ_JAQMTY010000090.1 GCF_028330765.1 Spirulina subsalsa CS-330
CGCGCTGAAGCCGAAGCCCAACGCGCTGAAGCCGAAGCCCAACGCGCTGAAGCCGAAGCCCAACGCGCTGAAGCCGAAGCCCAACGCGCTGAAGCCGAAGCCCAACGCGCCGATCGCGCCGAACAATCTCAACGAGAAGCGATTCCCCGATTGGCAGCCTTGGGATTAACCCCTGACCAAATCGCGGCGGCGTTGTCTGTGCCGGTGGCCGTGGTTACGGATGCTCTGCGAGCAATGCAAGATTGAGTAAGGTTTTTATCGGATTATCACCGTGAGACCAAACAAGGGGATGTATGCTCCTTGTTGTCGTCAACAGAAAGAATGGGTGAGGTATTGGCAGCAGGGCTGACAAATTCCCGCTGCATTCTGGGCTGAGGTGGATTAGGTGGATTCGAGGGTTGACCAGACTTCGAGCTTGGTTTGGATCTTTTGGATGATGGTGTCGGTGAAGTCGGACATACTCAGTTGGCCGCGTAGATCGGGGGTGGCTTTGCCTTCGTAGAGGGCCTCAAAGACGGATTCATAAATGGCACGGGAGGCGCGATCGCACGCCGGATTTCCCACATAGGTCAGCAACGCCGCCCCCGCCAAAATCATCGCCATCGGGTTGGCAATATTTTTACCGTAAAGGGCTGGGGCCGTACCGTGGGGAGCTTCGGCCATCACCGTTTTCGCTTGCAAGGTTGCCGGATCAAACCCGATTACTAAACTTTCCGACCCCGCAATACTGCCGTACATTTGCAGCACCATATCCGACAGTAAATCCCCATCACGATTGAGGGCAGGAATCACCAACGCCTCGCCGCTATTTTGTAACAGCAGCGCAAAGGTGGCATCAATCAACAACGGTTGATAGGCCACATTAGGATAACGCTCGGCCGCAGCATCGAGTTCTTCTTTGAACATGCCTTCATAGGTGGCGCTGACGGTGAACTTTGGCCCGCCGAAAACTTTCGCCCCCGTGCGTTGGGCATGGGCAAAGGTAAACTCTGCCACGGTGCGACAGATGGAACGGCTAATTTTAGACGTGCGCCAGGCGATTTCGTCCCCGGTGTCGGTGGGTTCGCGCCATTCCTTCGCCCCATAGGCATCATCGACCGCCATGCGCATGATCGTGATCGGCGCGTACACTCCGCCGATGGGTCGAATTTGGGGCAAGCGTCGCCCGGTGCGCAAAATTACCGACGCGCTCAAGGCTTCGCGCAAAATGGCGTTGGGGCTGCCCACGTCGCCGGAAATTTCGGGGGTGATGGTGGCGGCTTTGAGGGCCAGGCCGGTTTTACAGGTGGCGGCGGCTGCATCCCATACCACTTGATTATTCGTGGCCCGGCGATTGTCGAGGCTCAAATCGTAATCGATCCATTGCAGCGGTTGACGAATCACGTCCGGCTGGAGCACGCGCAGGGCTTCGAGGAGGAGTTCTTCTCCGGTTTGATCTCCGTGCATGACGGCGATCGCTGGGATGGGTGGCTGAGTTGCCATGGCACACAATACATTCCTGAAACGGCGTTATTGCAGAAATTGTGGTGGATGGCTCGCGATCGCAGTTGTAACGCTCGGCACGAAACGAGAAGCTTCCAATAATCTTAACGAGAGCCGCTATCTTAACCTCAAAAGAGGACTCCCGCTAGAGCCGACAGGTTTAGCGGTGATTTTTCCTGTGCTGAGATTCAGGCCCCTTCACCCCCAGCAACCCCATCCCCCGGCAAGGAACACCCGTGTTTTCTCTTTCATCATATAAAATTGCCCTTTGTGGGAAACCTAGACTAATGTAGTATCAGTTCTTGAATTCGCCCCCTAAGAAGGAGTCAGTTGTGGCTAGTCAGAAAATTCTTGTAATTGATGACAGTCGGGTGATCCGACGCATGGTAAAAGATATGCTGCCGGTCGGTAATGTCGAAGTGATCGAAGCCAAAGATGGGGTCGAAGGGCTGAAATTACTCCGAGCAGAATCACCAACATTGATTATGTTGGATTTCTTGCTGCCGAAAAAGAGTGGTTGGGAAGTCTATCAGGAAATCCAGAAAGATCCACACCTGGCGACCATTCCATTGATGTTGATGTCGGGACGTAAAGAAGAAGTCACCGAAAAACTGCCAGAACCCTTTGAGTTTTTTGCCTTTGTGGAAAAACCCTTTGAAAAAACTCAATTGGTCAAGGCCCTCAAGGAAGCCATGCAAAAAGCCACCGCGAAGAAAAAAGCGATGGGAACGCCCGCCCCGGTTCCTGTGGATGCTGCCCCCGCTCCTGCCACCGGCGGAGGATCGGCCGATGTCCAGGCTCTTCAGAAAAAAGTGGCTCAAATGGATAAAGAAATTGCCACGCTCAAAAAACAAATGGGCCAGCTTGTGCAATTCATTAAACAAAAACTCAAATAATTTCGTTCCATCATGACGGGGCAATGCTACCGAGCCATCATCGTTATTCCTATTCATCCATTCACGATCGCCCCCCGTATGCCTGGCCAAAGCAGCGAAAATTAGCGGTGTACATTGCCCTCAACTTAGAGCATTTCGCCTTTGGGGAAGGGCTGGGGGCGACCCTCGCACCGGGAGGGCCAGAGCCGGATGTGCTGAATTATGCCTGGCGGGACTACGGCAATCGGGTCGGGGTCTGGCGGTTGTTGGAACTGTTTGAAGAGTTGGCCCTACCCGTGGCGGTGTTGGTGAATTCAGAATTGTATGACTATTGCCCGGCGGTGATGCGGGCCTTTCGCGATCGCGGCGATGAAATTGTCGCCCACGGTCGCACCAACTCCGAACGCCAAAGCACCCTTGACGAAGCAGCGGAACGGTAGTGCATTTTAGTGCAGGCTAGAGGAAAAGATAGGGGCATCTTGCTCCGCCAGCTTCTCTCTGATGCCCCGATTGTACTCATGGATGAACAGCCATATCGCCCCAATGTGGTTCTCCACCTTTTTCGAGAACGAC
>NZ_JAQMTY010000091.1 GCF_028330765.1 Spirulina subsalsa CS-330
CACCTCATCCGCAATGAACAATTCCGACTTATCCACCGGTCGCTCAATCACCGTTAATCCCATCGCTTTCGCCAGCGTGATCACACTATCACGGGTGATCCCTTCAAGAATATCTTGCTCGTAGCCAGGGGTGATCAGTTGCCCGTTGCGAATCAGGAATAAATTCATCCCCGACGCTTCACAAACCTTGCCTTGGGAGTTCATTAAAATCGCTTCATCAAAGCCCGATGCAACGGCTTCAGTTTTCGCCAGGGATGAGGTGATATATGCACCGCTGATTTTGCCGCGTAGGGGTAAACTGCGGTCTTCTTGGCGATACCAGGAGCTAATCCGGCAGGAAACCCCATCGGGAGAGAGATAATCCCCTAATTCCAAACCATAGACAAAAAAGTCTTTTTCAATGTTATGGAGTCGTGGGGCAATGCCGAGGTCAGAGGTATAGACAAAGGGGCGAATATAAAAGGAAACAGCGGGTTGATTTTTTTTAATGAAATCAACAATAATATGCTCGATTTTATCAGCGGGTAAATCGAATTGCAGCAGCCGCGCACTATTGCTGAGGCGTTGGCAGTGGCGATCGAGGCGAAAGAGCAGAATTTGCCTGGGGTTGTTGGGGTCGGGGATGCCGCGTAAACCGCCAAATGCGCCAGTTCCGTAATGGAGGGCATGGGTGGCAATGGAGATATTCGCGTCTTTAAACGGGATAAATTGACCTTGTAGGTAAGCGGTGGGGAGAAAGTTATGCATCGTTGCTAAAGAGCGGAGTTGGCTCATTAGTATATCCCATTGGCTTGGGGCCTGTATAGCGGCGCGATCGCCCCTGTGCCTGTGCCGCTTGCCGGGTCGGATCATGATAATTTAAGCATGGTCAAGCATAAAGTTGTGAGCGAGTCCGGTGGCTGGATTGTGGTGCTGTGCAACGATGACGAGTGAGACGCGGGGACGGTAAGGAATGGATGAGGCAGCACAGGAAACGCCGGTGACGTTGGTGATTTCTGAGGTGGTGGCGAGCGATCGCATTGCCGAATATGAAGAATGGACGAAGGCCATTAACGGGGCAGCGCGGTCTGCACCGGGTTTTGTTGGGGTGGAGATCATCCGTCCCCGTGACCCGAACTACCTGGAATATGTGGTGATCGTGAAGTTCTCGGCGTATCGTTATTTGCGGGCTTGGGTGCAGTCGGACACCTATCGGTTATGGATTCGGCGGGCGGATCATCTGGTGCGCGATCGCGCCCTCCAGGATCAACCCGACGGCATTGAACTCTGGTTCACTCTCCCCTCTAATCGCATTCGCGATCGCCCCCAACCCGCCTATTACAAAAAAGTGATCATCGGCATGATGGCGGTCTATCCCCTGATTTTGCTGGTGGATCAGGTGGTGGGGCCCTTTTTAACCGGGTTGCCGCCGAAGGTGGCGCTGTTGGTGTCGGTGCTATTCGTCTCGGCGTTGATGACCTATCCGGTGATGCCACTCCTCACACGCTGGTGCGATCGCTGGTTATACCCTCCGGTGCGATCGCGTTAAGAGTGAAAATGGGCGGGGTGCGATCGTTCTTCTTCCCATTGGTTCACGAACTAGATCCGTATTCGATCCCTCACCTCTTGAACTCCATCCAGCCGCTTTTGATTCAGTAGGATCAAGACTAACCCATCCGCATAAAACGCTGATACGGGGATGATTCAGAAATTTTCCGCACAACATCCCTACAGGGGTTTTATACGGATGAAATCTTAATAAAATCCGTATAGGGATGATTCGATGGAAAAAATTCGTATAATCCATAGTTAAGTGGCTTAAATACCTAGTGGGGGGCTGTAGCTTGACAGTTATCTGTGCATCTTCAAAGTTGATCCGTCTAGTTCTGAGGTGCGTTTCATGGCTATTTGCGAAAGCCAAAGAGAAAACGAGCTTAATATTCTAGAAACTAGCGGAAACTCTATACAAAGTTTAGTTTAGAAAAAATTACTTAAAATTAAGGTTGAGCGTATGTATAGTAACCCTTCTGGGCAAGTCCCCTTTAGTAATGAGTACACAGATTCTCAAAATTTTCCTGCTTTTGGGCCAGATGATTTTGCCAGTAACCCAGAACCTCGATGCCCTGTAATTTTGTTGCTTGATACATCTGGCTCCATGCGAGGAACCCCAATTCAGGAGTTAAACGCTGGGGTTGAATTATTTAAGGATGAGCTACTAGCTGATGCTCTAGCTTCCAAGCGAGTAGAAGTTGCGATCGTTGGTTTTGGACCAGTTCAGGTCATACAAGACTTTGTTACAGTAGACTATTTGAATCCTCCTATGCTCCGAGCTGAAGCGGATACCCCAATGGGAGCAGCGATTGAAACTGCTTTAGACCTGTTGCAGACCCGAAAAGAAACTTATAAAGCTAACGGTATTGCATACTATCGTCCTTGGGTGTTTCTAATTACAGACGGAAGTCCAACTGACTACTGGAAAACAGCAGCCCGTAGAGTTCAGGATGGGGAGGGAAAGAAATCTTTTGCTTTCTTCTCCATTGGTGTTGAAGATGCAAGAATCGATATTCTTTCTCAAATTTCCACAAGACAACCTCTCAAGCTCAAAGAATTACGTTTTCGTGACTTATTCCAGTGGTTATCAAGTAGTTTGAAATCAGTATCTCGTTCAACACTAGGTGATGAAGTTCCACTACAAAATCCTACTACTCCTGATGGTTGGGCTTCAGTATGAGATATTGGCGATATGTTCAGGCATGTAGCAGAGGAACTTCCCATCTTATCAATGACCTACCCTGTCAAGATCGAGCTTTAAGCAAGATCATTACTGATAACGATGGGCAGGAAATCTTTTTAGGGGCTGTAGCTGATGGAGCTGGCAGCGCGTGTCGCAGCGAGTATGGAGCTGAGATCGCTACAAGGCTTATCTTGAAAAAACTTGAGGATTTTTTTAGGCAGGGAGAAGTGTTCACTGATTTATCAAAAGCCATTATTGAGCAATGGATTACCCAAATTTCAGATCAAATTGGTGAATTGGCAAATGATGAAGGTCTAAGGCGACGTGAATATGCATGTACTCTGCTTGCTGTCGCTGTAAAACCCATGGAAGGTTTGTTCTTTCAAGTCGGTGACGGTGCAATTGTTGTTGGTATGGAGGGAGAATACTATCCAATTTTTTGGCCAATGACTGGGGAGTATGCTAATTCTACTTATTTCGTAACTGATACCTCCATCGTAGAGCAGCTTCAATTTGAAATAGTCAAGGACAGACTTATAGAAGATATTGCTTTAATGAGTGATGGGTTACAGGGACTATCTTTGCAATTTGCAACGAGAACAGCTCATATTCCATTCTTTAAGCCTATGTTTACCCGTTTAGCAGAAGAAAGTAATCCGGGTTTGGCTAAAAACCTTAGTGCTTCTTTACAAAATTTTCTTGATAGCAAATCAGTTTGCGATCGCACAGACGATGACAAAACTTTGATTCTGTCAACTTGCCATTGTAACTTCTTTGCCCCGACAGTATTGGAAGAGGAGCCAAATTCAAATGAGGCTTTATGACCACAAGAACAAACCTATTTTATTGGGAGAGGAGGTAGGGCGTGGTGGCGAAGGTTTAGTTTACACCATACAAGGAGATACAACTAATGTGGCAAAGATTTACCACAAGCCTATAGCGGGTGAGAAGGCAGAAAAGCTAACAGCTATGGTTGTGAACAGCTTAGATCTAACTAGATTTACTGCTTGGCCATCAGCAACGCTGCATGATAAGCCAGGAAGCATAATCAAAGGCTTTATTATGCCGCGAGTATCAGGGCATCGGGAAGTTCATGAACTATACGGTCCAGCACATCGTAAGGTGCAATTCCCTCATGCAGATTGGTCGTTTCTGATTCATGCTGCTAGAAATGTTGCTGCGGCTTTCCAAGCTATTCATGATTGTGGTCATACTATTGGCGATGTTAACCAAAGTGGCATTTTGATTTCGCAGCAAGCAGTTTGTCGCTTAATTGATACAGATAGTTTTCAGATACGTTTAGGGGATAAATTTTACTCCTGCGAAGTAGGTACTCCTCACTTTACACCTCCTGAACTGCAAGGCAAATCATTTCAAGGAATTTTACGTAAGGAAAATCACGATAACTTTGGTTTAGCGGTAATTATCTTTCAATTATTATTTATGGGTCGCCATCCGTTTGCGGGACGATATTCAGGCTCTGGTGATATGCCTATTGAGAAAGCAATACAAGAGTATCGTTTTGCATTCAGCACTAGAGCTTCTACTAAACAAATGGCACCTCCTCCTAATGCTCTGGATTTATCGGTATGCACTTCATCAGTAGCACAGCTTTTTGAGAGAGCTTTTGGTGAAGAAGGAGTTCGTAAAGAAAATCGCCCAAAAGCGCAAGATTGGGTACATCAACTAGATGTTCTACGTAATAAGCTTTGTAGTTGCAAGCAAAGTTCGGCACACAAATATCATAGGAGCTTAAGTTTATGCCCTTGGTGTAGCTTAGAAAATTCAAGTGGAACAGTATATTTTTTACCTTATACAAATCCTGGTTCAACTCAAATTAAATTTAACCTTGAGGATATTTGGTTCAAAATACAAACAATTAAAATACCTTCTTTAGGTCGATTACGAGATGTTAGTTCTATAAGGGTTACACCAACTCCTCTACCTGATTACGCCAAACCACCTACAGGTTTTCTGGGTTTTTTTAATTTCTTCTTTGATTTTCATGATGACAGAGGAGAATATGATAGACGTAAATCCATGCTTCGTCAAGCTGAACAACAATGGCAAATCATTGAAATGCAATATCAAGCACTCAAATCTGACCCAGGCTTTGATTCAGTTTATCGAAGCTTACAAAGTTCATATAACGAGTATAAAAATCTTCCAAATCAGTATCAGATTGAGCGAAAATCTGCGCTATTGAAGATTTATCTAGAACGTTATTTTATAGAAAATGCAGAAATTTCAAACATTGGCAAAAAAAGAGCACTTGTTCTAGCATCCTATGGCATAGAAACTGCTGCTGATGTTTCTTACAATAGAGTCGTGTCAGTTCCTGGATTTGGTCCGGCACTTACTCAAAAGCTTGTTGAATGGCGCAATACCCTTGAAACTCGTTTTCAGCAGTACAGACAGTCGCCTAGAGACTTAGCATTTTTGCACAGGGTTGATCAAAAATATACTCGTAGGCAAAGTGAGCTAGAAAGTAAGTTAGTTGGCGGCAAAGCTCAACTTGTCTATAGTCGTAATAATTTACTCAAAAAGCGTGAACAAGTATGTAAGGAAGCTGAAAATGCTGCTAAAAGCTTAGCTCAAGCGCGGGCGGACATGAAGGTATACACCTGACCAACACAATATATTTTATATGGTGTGTTTTACTCAACTCAGTCAATTCGCCACCTAACAACTGCGCTGCACCGGAACGTACTGAGTCGATCAGTTGGTTGCAATGGTTCTCTGCGTTCGGTGAACGCGACCGGGTTGGACTGTCTTACGGCATATTACGGAACTAGCGAGTACAGTAACGGCAGTGAGCAAAGTAGTTTCACAATATCTTGTGATTCGAGGAAAAAGCCTTGCTGTACCTCAATTGAAACCGAATATCAGGTTTTATTTTTAGTTACAGCCTTTCCTTAAAATATTGAGTACACCAACCCCGTGTCATTCCCTATCGCGTCTTGGCAAGACTGTGCTTGGTGATCAAGGTCAGGGCTGTAAGTACATTAGGGTTGGATGGGCCAGCCGAGGCGGGTGGGTTCTTGGTAGATGCGGCGGAGAGTGCGGAGGTCGCGGCGGGAGATGGGGGGCGGGTCGCTGACTTGGGAGGGATAGAGGGCATCGTTTGGGTTGGGGCTGTGACCCCACAGGCCGAGGGCGTGGCCGAGTTCGTGGCGGGCTGTGCCTTGGATGCGGTGGGGGGGTTGATCGGGGTTGAGGTAGAGGGTGAAACGGTGGGCGAGATGGGGGGGCGGGTTGCGCTCTAAATAGAAGGTGTAACGGGCTTGGCCGTGCTGGGCATCGGGGATGATGAGGCGGCGTTGCTCTTGGTCGATGCGGATGGTACGGGGTGGGCGCGATCGCATCACCACAATATCGGCAGTATCTGGATCAGCCGTTTCCACGAGGGGAAAATACACCGCCCAATCTGCGATCGCCCCCCGCACCGATTGCCGCCACTGCGAATCATCGTTATCTTGAATCGCCACCGTGACGGGAAACCGTGACCACACCAACGCCCCCACGGGGGTAGGTTCAATCGCGTCGAAATAGTCCTCTGGGGAATCTGAGGCAGTTTGGCCCACCGGCATGGGGGCGGTCAACTGTTGGAGGGCAGCGGGTAGGGGGTGCGATCGCGGTTCGGGGAGTTTCGCCGCCGGACTCGCAGGAGCCGTCAGCCAGAGAATCAGCAGCGCGATCGCACCACCCAAGCCCACCCATCGCCAAAAACGCCCCATGGTTACTGCTCCCCAATCAACACACCAAAACCACCCCCCTTAGCAAGCAACACACCAAAACCACCCCCCTTAGCAAGCAACACACCAAAACCACCCCCCTTAGCAAGGGGGGCAGGGGGGATCACGCCGATCCATCCCCAGGGCAATCTACTCCTCAGCCGGAAGCGTTTGGGGAATGGTTGGTGCATCAGGAGTCACAGGAACCAACGGTTCAGACCCATCCGGTTGAATAATCGCATCGGAGGGGGCCACATTCGCCGACGGAGTTCCCAGCCAACCCGCCGCCAACGCCACGGTTAAGCTCATAAAAATCACACTCAGCAGCCAGGTCACGCGGTTGAGGGTCGTTTCAGCGGTTTTCGCACTGGTGAACAGTTGCGCTTGACCGCCGATTCCGCCAATGCCGTCCCCTTTCGGACTGTGGAGAATCACCAAAATAATTAAAAATAAAGCGGACCCCGCCCAAATAAATTGAGCAATTTGCGTTACATCCATAGCAAGTTATTTACGTCAAAAATGGCACGGTCATCCGGGGATCACCAACTGTCTAGCTTAACATTCTCCATCCCCCCTGCTGTGGCGCAGGGGCGGATCAGGTTCCGGGCCCTAAAATCGCCCGCCGTTTTTCCTCATTGGCGCGGAAACCCACCAGTACCGCTTGCCCCGCTTTGACGAAAAGGGGACGCTTTAAGAGCATCGCATCGGCGGCAAAGGCTTCGACCCATTGGGCATCGGTCCAGGTTTTTTTCTCTTCTCCCAAGGCTCGGTAGGATTGGCCGGAGGTGTTGCGCATCGGTTTGCTGCCGAGGGTGGCGACCCAGGTTTGGATCATGGCGGCGGTGGGGGGGTGGGTTTTGGTGTTGATGAATTCGTAGGCGATCGCATTCTCATCCAGCCAGGCGCAGGCTTTTTTGCAGGTGGTGCAGTGGGGGATGCCGTAAACGAGGAGAGTCATGGGGATTTTGCACAAGGGAACGATCGGCGATCGTAGCAAAACCAGACCAAAAAAAGGGCCAGCGATGGCTGGCCCCAGGAGCAAAGGAAACGATCAAAGAGGATTAGCGAAAGGACACCGATGCGCCGTAGGATTCGAGGTAGGCGCGGATTTTGGCGGCTTCGCGGCCATCCACGGCGGTTTTCAGGATGGCGGGTGGCCGTTTCACGAGGGCTTTGGCTTGTTTTAAATCCACCCCCGTCACCATCCAGACAGCTTTAGCGATCGCCACCCGACGATTCGACGGCACGGCATCGAGCACCACATCGCAGGTCTCTAACGCGATCGCGCCATTGTCCATCCCTTGGAACCACTTCACGGGCATCGCCCCCGCATCCACCCCAAAGTTGAACTCGATTTGGTCGATCAATTCGCTGGCTTCCATCAGGGTTAAGGTTTTCATGATCTCGATGATTTGGTTCACTTTTGCAGACATGGCGCACCTCCCCATTGCCTTAAGGGTGGATCGGGTTCAGTCGGTTCACGCTTCGCCCAATGGTTGGAATTACTGAGATTGAGTTTTAAATTTCTTTAATGTTACAAGCGTAATACAGGAGCGTCAAGCCCGTTAGGTTTCGTTGCGATCGCGATCGGTGCGTCAGAGATTGGGCTATGGTTGGACAGAACCGAGGTTTGGAGGCGCGATCGCACCCCGATGACATTACCCAATTTCCTCATTATTGGCGCACCGAAAGCCGGGACAACCTCCCTCTATCGCTATCTGCGTCAACATCCCCAAGTGTTCATGAGTCCAGCGAAGGAGCCAAATTTTTTCGCCTTTGGGGGCGATGCGCCGCCGGACTTTAACGGGCCGGGCGATCGCGACGAACCCACCACCCTCGACCTCGAAACCTACCAACGCTTATTCGCCAACGTCACCGACGAACTCGCCGCCGGAGAAGCCTCCACGGTCTACCTCTACAGTCCCGACGCACCCCAACGCATCCATGCCACGATCCCCGACGCAAAACTAATCGCCATCCTCCGCAACCCCATCGATCGCGCCTTTTCTAACTATCTCCATCTCCGCCGCAGCCAACGCGAACCCCTCCCCGACTTTGGCCAAGCCCTCCAGGCCGAAGCCGAACGCATCGCCAACCATTGGAAGCCCTTTTGGTATTACCAAGCCCAAGGATTATACGGGCAACAATTGCAGCGTTATTTGCAATATTTCGAGCGCGAACAGTTGGGAATTTGGCTCTTTGATGATCTGAAAAACGATGAACTGGGCACGATTCGCGACATTTTCACGTTCCTCGGTGTTGATCCCACGTTTCAACCCAATACCGGGGAGCGGGTGCGCGTCACGCCCCCCGTGCCGAAAAATCAATGGTTACACAATCTGCTCAATCGCCCCAACCCGTTAAAAGCGATCGCAAAATCAATCCTGCCCCAGGGACTACGCGCCCAAGTCTCCGCCCAAGTCAATCAAAAAAACCTCACCAAACCCAAACCCACGGAGCGCGATCGCGCCCAACTGATCGCTTCCTATCGTGACGATATCGAACAATTACAAACCATTCTCCACCGCGATTTATCTCACTGGCTCCGCTAGACCACTGCCATAACACAGCCCAAATGATATTTTATTGTAGTGGATTGACATGACTAAAGTAAGGTATTAAGTAGGGTGCTGTTAGCGCAGCGTAACGCACCAAGCACGGATATTTCAGCGATCGCAGTCATTGCATAACTTAAGACGTGCCACGACAGTAGGGTGGGTTAGGCGGCTTAAACTCCTGCCATCACTGTAATCTAGTAATCCACCGTAACCCACCGGTTAAGGTGTGTCGTGACAGTAGGATGGGTTAGGCGGCTTAAACTCTCACCATCACTGCAATCCAGCAATCCACCGTAACCCACCGATTAACGTGCGTCACGACACTGCTGGCGGTGGGGGTGACGACGGCGATCGCGGTCAGCAAAATGACCGGGCATGAACAGAATGGATGCAGTGTTGCACGGTATCATGGTGCGTAGCCTGGCAAGCGATCGCCGCTTTGGTGACTCCATCCATGATTGTGAATCCGTTATGGTGAATCCCTGTGGTTTAGTCACTTTGGCGCAGCCTACGTTTGTCCCCTGTTAAGGATTCAGCGTGACCATGAGGGAAGAGGATACGTCGGCTACGGTATCGCAGGAGCAGCCTGATGGCATAGTCGTAACGTCGTCGCAGGCTTCACTATCGGCGCGGCTGATCGCTCAATATCACTGTTTGACCGAGTTAAGCAATGCGATCGCCCAGCATCGACCCTTACCCGATCTTTGGGCTTGGGTGGTGGCGGCAGTAACCCAGGCTTGGGACTGCGATCGCGCCATTGTCCGCACCGCCCTCAACAGTTGGGATGTTGTCGCCGCCCAGGGTGAACTCACCCCCGACCCGGAATCCTGGTGGTCTGCCGCCCCCCTCGAATGTCCCTTTGATGCCCCGATCCTGTCCCGCTGGCTTGCCATTCTCTACACCGGGCAAGCCTGGCAGCCCGATCCCCACAGTTATTGTGTGCCGATTCAAACGGATCAGGGACTGTGGGGTCTGTTCCTGGTGGAGCAATCCGCCACGGTTCCGGCCTGGACGGCCCAAGAACGCCAAGGCTTAACCATGGTGGCGCAGCAGATGGCGATCGCCCTCCAAGCCCACCCCCCCTCATCCCTCCAGCCGCCGGATCTAGCTCCGCCCCTGTTTCTCCATCATCTGTTGAATACCGATCCCAATATTGTCTTTGTCAAAGATTGGGATGATCACATCATTTGGGCCAATCAAGCCTTTGCCCAAAAGTATGGCCGTCCCCTGGAAAGCATTATTGGCAAAACCAGCCTCGAACTCGGCCACCATACCCCTGAAGAGATTCAGGTTTTTGTGGAGCAAAATCGTCACGTCATTTGCACCCAAACGGATTTATTGATTCCGGAGGAATGTTACACCGATGGGCAGGGCAAGCAGCAATGGTGGCAATGGCTGAAACGCCCCTTTGCAATGCTGGGGCAATCCCAACAGTATGTGTTGGGGATTGGGGTGAATGTGACACAGCATCGTCATGCCATGTTGGCATTGCAGCGCAGTGAGCGGCGTTATGTGTCTTTGGCGGAGTTAGTGCCGGTGGGGATTTTCCATGCTGATCCTCAGGGGCATCTCCATTATGTCAATGAGCAATGGACGGAGATCATGGGGATTCCGGCCATTGAGGCGATTCAAACCCAGTGGTTGTCGTTGGTGGGGGCGGAGGGTTGCGATCGCGATCGCAACCCTTGGCAAACACTCTGTAGCCCAAGCGCCACCCTGAAAGCAGAATACCAATATCAACACCCCGACGGTTCCACCCGCTGGCTCTTGGAACAAACCGCCCCGGAACGCAATAGCGAGGGCCAGATCATTGGCTACCTGGGGACGATTATTGACATCAGCGATCGCAAAACCCAAGAAACCAACCTCCAACGCCTCAACCTCGGCCTAGAACAACGGGTCAGCGATCGCACCGCCGCCCTGCAATCCACCACCGGCCACCTCATGGCCCTGATCCAAACCCTCCAGATCGGCGTGTTAGCCACCGATGCCACCGCCCAAATCGTCCTCGTCAACAAAGGCTTTCGGGAACTCTTTCCCACCAGCCCCGATCCAGATACCGCCGTCGGTCTGCCCCTGCTCACCTTTCTCACCTCCTGCCAAGACCAATTCCTCACCGCCACCGACTTTATCCAGCATTACCATCACTTTCTCAACAGCCGCCACCACAGCATCCATGCCGAACTCGAACTCTCCACCGGTCAAGTGGTGGAATGGGATTGCGTCCCGATTTTAAGTGAAGATCAGTATCAGGGCAGCCTCTCCATGTATCGGGATATCACCGAACGCAAACAAGTCGAGCGGAGTTTACGGGACAGCGAAGAACGCTTTCGTGCCATGTTTGAACAGGCGGCCATGGGCATTGCTCAATTGGATTTACAAGGGCGCTTTGTCCAGTTCAACCAGCGTCTATGTGATATTTTGGGCTATGACGCAGCCACCCTCCGGCATCAGCGGCTTCGGGATATCGAGGTGCAGTCCGACTCTCCCGCCCCTCAGGACAATCGCCTAAGCCCGACGCAGTGGAATCAGTTTCTCTGTGGTATGCGTGAAACCTATGCCCATGAACAGCAATATCGGCGGGCGGACGGGAACTTGGTGTGGGGACACATGACCCTGTCGTTGGTGCGCCAAGTGGGAGGGGAGCCGGATTACTTTATTGCGATCTTGGATGATGTAAGCGATCGCAAACAAGCCGAAGCCGAAATCCTCCGCGCCCTCGACACCGAAAAAGAACTCAACGAACTCAAAACCCGTCTCATTGACATGGCCTCCCATGAATTTCGCACCCCCCTCACCACCATCCTCGGCTCGGTCGAACTCCTGCGCCTCTACGGCCAGCAATGGGATGAAACCAAACGCTACAAATACCTCCAACGTTTACAAGATGCCGGCTTACGGATGAAAGCCCTCGTGGATAATGTCTTAACCGTCAGTCGGGCGAATACCGAACGCATCACCCTCCGCCCCCATTTTTTTGATGTCATCGAATTCTGCCGCAACCTGATCGACGAGTTAAGCATGGGTCAGGGCTGCCAAACCATCGCTTTGCACACCGAGGGTCGCTTGTGCGATCGCTCCCATTATGTTGTGTATCTTGAAGAACGATTACTCCATCATATTTTGAGTAATTTACTCTCTAACGCGATCAAGTATTCTCCCCCGGATAGTCTAATTCAGGTGAGCCTGACGGTTGAGGATCAACGGTTAATTTTCCGGATTGAAGATCAAGGGATTGGCGTTCCCTTTGCGGATCAAGATCGTCTCTTTGATGCCTTTCATCGGGCCCGCAATGTGGGCAAGGTGCCAGGAACTGGACTTGGGTTAAATATCGTCAAAAAATATGTTGAATTGCAGGGGGGGACAATTGTGTTTTGTAGCAAAGAAGGATTTGGCACCACATTTCGTGTTGCTTTGCCACTCATCGAGGAGGTCGCGAAATAGCCATGGATTCATCCCACGTCACGATTTTAATTATTGAAGATGAAGTGTCGATTCGCGAGATTATCGGCGAATGTTTACAGGCGGAAGGATACCAGATCCTAGAAGCGGAGGATGGCTTAGCGGGAGTGCATCAGGCGTTGTTGTGTCAGCCCGATCTAATTCTCTGTGATGTGATGATGCCGAAGTTGGATGGGTATGAAGTGTTACAACGGCTCCAGGCGAACCAACAGACCCAAAGTATTCCGTTTATTTTTTTGACGGCGAAAGGTGAAAAGGAAAATTTTCGCTATGGGATGGAGTTGGGGGCGGATGACTATTTGACGAAGCCGTTTACGGTGCGGGAGTTGCTGAAGGCGGTGTTAACGCGCCTCCGGAAGCGATCGTCCGTGCTGGACTCCGGCGATCGCACCCTGGCGGCAACGCTGCCAGCCCCCACGCAACAGCGAGTTGGGCGTGATCTCCTGACCAATTTGCCGATGCGCTGGAGTTTGGGGGAGCCGTTCCATCAACTCTATCAAGATTATTTAGGGCAGCAACAGAGACAGGCTCACATTGATTGGTGTTTGCCGTTGTTTTGTCTGAGTTTGGATCGGTTTGAACGGATTACGACAACGTTGGGCTATGACTGTGGGGATCAGTTGTTGCGAGCGGCGGCGTTGCGATTACAGGATTGGGTGGGCGATCGCGGGTTTCTCGCTCGGCTCAGTAGCAGTGCGGAGTTTGCGATTCTGTTTCATCCCTTGCCCTATGACCAAGCGATCGCGTTGTCAGAGCAGGTGTTACAACGGTTTGCGGAGCCGTTTTTGTTAAATGACATCACGGTGATTGCGCCGCTGAGTGTGGGGGTGGTGATGGCCCCGGTGCATGGCACGATGTTAAATCCCCTCTTGCAGGCGGCCCGCACGGCGAAACAACAGGCGCAGCAACTTGGCGGCAATCATGCGCAGATGTATCAACCGAGTCCTCAGTATGTGCTGCCCAATGCGAGCGATATGATTGTGCTGGAGACGAATTTACGCTATGCGATCGCCCGCAATGAATTCCGACTCTACTATCAACCCCAAGTCTGTTTAACCACTGGCAAAATTGTCGGGGCGGAAGCCTTGATTCGCTGGCAACATCCCACCCGTGGCTTGATGACACCGGGGCACTTTATTCCCATTGCCGAGGAAACGAATTTAATCGAATCGATCAGCCATTGGGTGGTGCAGCAGGCGACCCAACAGGCGATGCAATGGCGGCAGGCGGGGTTGGGTTCCTTGCGCATGGCGGTGAATATTTCGGCCTGTCATTTTAATCATCCCGACAGTTGCCAACGGTTGATCGATTTGCTGACTCGTGCGATCGCTGACTATGACCGGCTGGAATTAGAAATCACCGAAAGCAGCTTAATGTATGATTCCACCGTCACCGTAGAACGGTTTCATCAACTCAAACGCCTGGGAATGCAGATTGCGATCGATGATTTCGGCACCGGCTATGCCGCCCTCCATTACCTCCAACAATTCCCCTTTGATAGCTTAAAAATTGATCAATGTTTCGTCCAAAACATTGATCAAAACGCTAAAAATCAAGTCATTCTCCGCACAATTTTTGAACTTGCCCAATGCTTAGAACTGCGAGTGGTGGCCGAAGGGGTTGAAACCGCTGCGGAATTGGAAATGCTGCGACGGTATCGCTGCGATGAAATCCAAGGCTACTTTTTTAGCCCGCCGGTTCCTGGCCCGGTCTTTACAGAGTTTCTACAACAGCATAAAACCTTACCCTTGACGCGGCTGCTGTCCTAAATAGGGGGGTGTATTGTCGTTTGTGACGTTGCACGTTATACCTAAGCTAGGAAATCGCCTCTAGACCTGACACAATGCCAAATTCGCCTCGTTTTATCATCATCGGCGCGATGAAATGCGCCACCAGCAGCCTTTATCAACAGCTAGTGGCTCAACCGGGAATTTTCATGACGACCCCCAAGGAGCCTAATTTTTTCAGTGATGATGATGTCTATGCCCAGGGGATTGAGTGGTATCAGGGCTTGTTTGCCGCTGCGCCGCCTGCGGCCCTCTGTGGAGAAGCGAGTACCCACTACACGAAGCTGCCCACCTATCCCGATGCGATCGCCCGCCTCAAAACCCATCTCGGTACAGATGTGAAGTTGATTTACATGATGCGGCATCCGGTGCAGCGGCTGGTGTCCCACTACATCCACGAATGGACGCAGAAGGTGATCGACACCAAAACCGATATTAATGCCGCGCTGGATCGTCACCCCGAATTGATTGCCTATAGCCAATACAGCCAGCAAATTCACCCCTATTTGGAAACCTTTGGCCCGGAAAATGTGCTGCCGATTTTCTTTGAGCAGTTGTGTAATGCGCCCCAACAGGAACTAGAGCGGGTCTGCCAATTTATTGGCTATCCGGGGTCGCCGCAATGGCAGGAGTTGGAGCGGGATAATGTGTCGAGTCAGCGGATGCGCAAAAGCCCGTTGCGGGATGCGATCGTCAAAGCGCCGATCTTGAAAACGATCCGCAAACGGCTGATCCCTCAGGCGGCGCGGGACTGGGTGAAAGGGTTGTGGCAAATGAAACAACGTCCTGAATTGGCTCCGGAGCAGTTGCAACGAGTGACAGAGATTTTTGATCGTGATTTGGCTCAGTTAAATGAGTGGCTGGGGACGGCGTTAACCTGTGCCACGTTTAAGCAGACGGCGCAGGTGAGTCCGGAGGGTTGGCCGGGTTGGGGGTCGTCTGCTGCGGTGCAGGAGTCTTAACGGCAAGGGCGCGATCGCATCACCATCATCAGCAACGGCTTGACATACTCCCCCACTAAACCCTACGGGCTATAGTGGGGGATTCTGAACAGCCAGTTACCTGACCATTTATCCACTCAAAC
This sequence comes from Spirulina subsalsa CS-330, assembly GCF_028330765.1. Classification (GTDB taxonomy): domain Bacteria; phylum Cyanobacteriota; class Cyanobacteriia; order Cyanobacteriales; family Spirulinaceae; genus Spirulina; species Spirulina subsalsa_A. Next base: position 15,339 of record NZ_JAQMTY010000091.1, read on the forward strand.
AACGAGAGTTGCAGAGGGTTGCTAGGCTCAACGACTAACGCCATTGATTTATCCTG
>NZ_JAQMTY010000092.1 GCF_028330765.1 Spirulina subsalsa CS-330
AACTTTCTTGGCTACTTCTTCAGCTAAATCTATCGTTTTTGTCCGCTGCTGCCGCCTGTAGTCTTTGACTTCAATCAACCATACAACCTGACCTTCAATCGCAATCAAATCAACCGCCTTAATCCCAGACCACATCTTAGCGAATTGATTGCGATAAAATGCCCATTCATCATATTTGCAAACGTTCCATAAAGGTGGAAACGTAAATATCAAGCCATCAACTTGAATCGTTGTCATACTCACACTCCACCCTGAATAAATCGATCAGATTGAATCAGTTCCTCATCCAGTGCGGTAATATCCCCAATCTCGTCGATTGTATCTCCCTGCTTAACTCCAACATGATCGCGGGAAAAATGTAGACCAAAGAAGCGAGAATCAATCTCAGCATTTTTTGGATCAGCTATCAAGATCTCAAGCTCGCGGAGTAGAAATAAGCTATGGGTCGCAAGAAATACTTGGATACCTGTTTTACTGAGGCTTACGATACTCTGGGCAACTTCTTTGATCAGCAGTGGATTGAGATTTGCTTCAGGTTCATCCCAAAACAGAAAACCGTGATCCATTAATGCTCCAGTGGCAATTAAACGCGCTAGCATGGCTAGTTTACGTTGACCTTCAGCAACCAGTGGCATCTCAAATTTACCTTGTGCATTTTCCAAATAGAAGCGCCCATTCTTATCTAACTTAATTGAGCCACCCATTGCTTTTTCAATCGGAACTAAAAGTTCTTGTATCCTTTTCTCGTTAGTCCCTCTTTGTAAAGGAGCACCTAGAAGTATACAAGTATCTCGCCAAGTCTCTTCAAATTCAAGATAATGACCCTCATATACTGAAACAAAGCTTGGAAAAATACTAAGCAATTCACGGGTTGGGAGATAAACCGGTGAATTTTCAAGCCAATTCTTTGGCACTTGATCTACTTGAACTTCCGTTTTACTGTTCGTCGAAAAACTAAATTCAAAATTGAATTTTTGGTCTTCAAATAAAAGTTGAATTTTACATCTCTCACGGCCTTGCTTTCGCCTGGCAAGTCGCCCTAGAGATTCAGGCCGAAAAACATTGACAAGTTTTTCAGCCAAACGAGTTTGCATGAGGGCTTTTGTGGGAGCACCGCTTGTTGGCTTACGACTTTCTTCCCAACTGGTTACCAGTGCTGAGTAAGCAATTTTAAGAATGTGTGTTTTTCCAGAACCATTTTCTCCAACAATCACGTTTAAATTTTTAGAAAATTGGAGATCTACACTGGAAAAAACTGTGAAGTTTTTAAGGTTTAAATTACTGAGCATAAGTCGGAAAAATGCATTGCTTTTCAGGGATCATGAAGACTAAAGCCATTAGCCAGTATAAGAAGATGAAATGGTTTTTGCAGGGTTAATTTTCCAGTTTAATCGCGCTTTCGTGCCAGTGTTTGAGGAGGGTGTTAGAGAGGATGGTTAAGAGGACGAAGATGCCGACACCGGAGAGGGTGATTAATAAGAGGGCGGCGAACATGCGGGGGATTTGGAGGTTGTAGCTGGACATGAGGATTTGATAGGCGAGGCCTGCTTTTGCGCCGCCGGTTCCGGCGACGAATTCCGCCACCACTGCGCCGATCAGGGAGAGGCCGCCGCTGATTTTGAGGCCGCCGAGGAAGTAGGGGAGGGCGCTGGGGAGGCGGAGATACCAGAGGGTTTGCCAGCGGGAGGCGTTGTAGAGTTTGAAGAGGTTGGCGAGGTTGTGATCGACGCTGTTGAGGCCGAGGGTGGTGTTGGAGACGATGGGGAAGAAGGCGACAATCCAGGCGCAGACGACTAATGCGCCGAAGGTGTTGTTGCGCATCCACATGATGATCAGGGGGGCGATCGCAGCGATCGGGGTCGTTTGTAAAATGACAGCGTAGGGGAAAAAGCTGCGTTCAATCCATTTACTTTGGGAAAATAACACCGCGATGAACAGACCCGACACGACCGCTGCTAAGAATGCACAGATCGTAATTTGTAAGGTGATCAGCAGGGAGGGCAGGAGCGTATTCCATTCTTCCCCTAGGGTTTTGAGGACTAAGAGGGGGCCGGGCAGGAGGTAGGGGGGCAGGCCGGTGATGCGGACGAAGAGTTCCCAGGCGACGAGAATGCAGATCCCAACGACGATCGGCGCGAGGACTTCGGGCGATCGCAGCCGTTGCCATGCGGTGGGGTCTGAAGTCTGCATCAAGCGTGGGGCAGGGGTGGGCGTGGGGCGGGGGGCTGTTTTTTGAGAAGTGGGCATGGTTAGAGACTCTCGGCATCCTGCATCGCAGTGTGTAGTTGGGCCGCTACGGCGCGGCAATGGTTGATGTATTCCGGGGAGGTGCGGAAGTCTTCATCGCGGGGGTAGGGGGCATCGATGGGGATTTCGGCATGGATGCGACCGGGACGGGGAGCCATTACCACCACCCGCTGCGAGAGGTACACCGCTTCGTAAATATTGTGGGTGACAAACACCACTGTCCAGCGTTTTTGTTGCCAAAGATGAAGCAGATCGCTGTTGAGCTTGCTGCGGGTCATCTCATCGAGGGCCCCGAAGGGTTCATCCATGAGCAGGACTTGGGGCGTTGTGACGAGCGATCGCGCGATCGACACCCGCATCCGCATCCCCCCGGATAATTCCCGTGGATAGGCCGATTCAAACCCTGCCAACCCCACGAGATTAATCACATCCTGGGCGGTGGCGCGGGCTTGGTTCGGTTTGGTTTTGTTCAGGGTCAAGGGTAGGCGCACATTGTCGAGCACCGTCGCCCAAGGCATCAGCGCCGCATCCTGAAAGACAAAGGCTAAATCCTGGGCTTGTTCGGGCCGATCCCAGTGAATGTTACCCGTTGAGGGTTGGCCCAATCCGGCAATCAACCGCAAAATCGTACTCTTGCCGCAGCCCGACGCGCCCACAAGGCTGACAAATTCACCAGGGGCGATCGCTAAATTGGCATCCTGAAGGGCGATCGTGCCATTGCGGTACACCTTCCCGACCTGCTGCAATTCCAGCACCCTGTTAGACGTTGTTGAAATCATCACATCACTACATTATTGATTATTGAGTTCAAAATTATCTCGTTCCAAAAACACAGCAATCCAACCCCAAACGCCGCCAATGATTGAGGGCGATCGCTTCTTCTAACCCAACGGCTTACCAATGAAATCCAAGGTAAACGCCTGAGTATAGTCCGTATCCGCTTTAAACACCCCCGCCCCGACCATGAACTCAAAAAAGTCCTGCCAACGTTCGGCGGTCATCACGCCAATACCCTGTTCAAGAGCATCCCCCGACAGCAAAATACCATGCTCTTTCAGCTTGGCAATCCCATAGGCGATCTGTTCGCTTGACATCTCCGGGTTCGCCTCCTGAATCAGCGCATTCCCCGGCTCTGGATTCTCCAGATAGCTATACCAGCCCTTAATCGAGGCATCCACAAACCGCTGCACCAGATCCGGATTACTCTCGACAATCTCGCGGCGCGTCTCGATCGTGGTGGCGTAGGGATTGTACCCCGAATCCGCCAAGAGCAACACCACCGGCTCAAAGCCCCCTTCTTGCTCAATTTTGAGGGGTTCTGAGGATAGATAGCCCTGCTGTGCCACATTTTTATCCGCTAAAAAGGGGCCAACGGTGAAGTTATAGGGGCGTTTTTGGTCATCGGTAAACCCATATTTAGACTTCAAAAAGGGCCAATAGGTATTATTCGCCGCCGCCGACACATAGATCGGTCGCCCCTTCAAATCGGCGAGGGACTCAATCCCCTGATCGGGATGGGCGATCAGGACTTGGGGGTCTTTTTGGAACATGGCGGCGACGGTGATTTTCGGAATCCCTTCTTCTACGCCTTTGATCACGTCCGTGGCATAGCCCATGAAAAAGTCCAGGGTTCCGGACATGAGTAATTGTGTCCCATTGGTTTGGGGGCCGCCCATTTGAATGGTCACATCAAGGCCGTGTTCTTCGTAAATGCCCGTGGCGACGGCTTGATAGAATCCCCCATGTTCGGCTTGGGCGTACCAATTCGTGCCGTAGGTGACCTGATCGAGGGTTTTGGCGGTCGGGGCATCGGAAGCGGCGGGGTCGGGGGATTGGCCACAGGATGTCATCATGCCGGAGGCAATCACCAGGGAGCTATATTGAAGAAATTGACGGCGTTTGAGGCTACTCATAGGGCGAATTGGGGAGCAAGAACGAAACAATATACAGAGACCAAAACGAAGTAACAGACTGAAACCATTGTGAGATGCTCGATCCCAGAACGGCGTTGTTGGTTCTAGACTATTTTAATGGTTGCTTTGATGGAGGGGGAAATGAGGCGGGGTGTGAGGAAATTTTTCAGCTGAACGGGTCTGGTGTGGGTGATTCGGCCTGGAGAGTATCCGCCAAAATTCTTAACGATTCATGGAGGAGAGGGAGATATTTGGTGGTTACGGTTAGAATGAGTACGACTTGCCTACTGATGAACATTTTGAGGAGTATATGGCAATGCGTTTACAGTCTCTCTTTTTAACCTTGGGTCTTGCGAGTGCTGGGATGGCAGCGATCGCACCCTCGGCCGCTGCTCAGTTGAGCACCGACACCATGAACGGTGCAGTGTATGAGTTGGCCGACAATCACGGGGACGGCATCAGCACCGATCCCAGCTACTACGATCCCATCTCCGCGCTCAATTTACTCTATGACCTGGAAGAAGATGGGTTGACCCGCAGCGGGTTTATCTGCAACAACAACCCCAGCATGGATTGCGGCGGCGAAATGTATGAAGTCCCTGAAGATCACATGATTCCGATGCCGGACTACATGAAGGACGATCTCACCAGCATGGAATGTATGAACAATGTTGACCCCACCTGCGGCAATCCGCGCCACTATGGGGTGTTCTACACCGATGCTCCCGAAGAACTGCCCCCCCTCACGGAGCGCACAGCGTCCCTCTGGGCCCAGTTGGAACAATCCTTAAGCGATCGCCCCGCCCCCACCGCTGCCCCCTTGCCCTCCACCCGCCCCGCTCCTGCTCCGGCTGCGGCTCCCATTCCCGGACTCTGGTAGATTCTCGCCGCCTTTGTGGGGCATCCGTTCCAGGATCGCCCATTGCATAACAGGCCCACAGGGATGTCGTTGCTGAAACGGCATCCCTGTTTAGGATCTAAAGACGCACAGGGGGGAGATTCCCTGATACAATCGTTGGCTGCTTCCTTTGCCGGAATGCGCCGATCCTCAATACCCTACGAGATTTTGATGCTAACGCTGTGGAAATCCCTCACGACTGACCCGAAGCGATCGCAGTTGATCGCCCTTGTGTTGTTCGTGGCCTTGGGACTGGTGGGCATTGTGAACCATGCGATGTGGCGCGATGAGCTTAACGTTTGGTTGATTGTGCGCGACAGTATGTCGCTGGCGGATTTTTTAGCCAACGTGAAATATGAAGGGCATCCGTTGCTTTGGTATTTGAGCTTGGCGGTGTTGAATCAATTCACCGATGATCCGGTGGTGATGCAGCTTTATCATCTCGCCTTGGGGGTTGGGTCGATGGTGTTACTGTGGCGGGCGGCTCCCTTTGCGCCCTGGCAAAAGCTGCTGCTGATGTTTGGCTATTACCCGTTTTATGAATATTTGCTGATCAGTCGCAACTATGCGATCGGGATGCTCTTTCTGTTCAGTTTTTGTGTGGCTTGGCCGACGCGCCGCCGCACCTATGGCTGGGTGGGGTTGTTTATTGCCTTGATGGCGAATTGCAATGCCTATGCGTTTTTTATCGGTTTTGCCCTGCTGGTGACCTTGGCGGTGGAATGGCTCAGTGATCCTAAGATTCGTGCCCAGAGTCGTGTGGGGGATCTCGTGGGCAGTGGGGCGATCGCACTCCTCGGCCTCGCCAGTGCGGCCTATGTGCTGATTCCGCCCGCCGACAGCGCCCTGCAAGGGGGATTGAGCCGCTGGTTCTTTCAATGGGATTGGCATCACTTGGGGCGATCGCTCTCCCGGATTTGGAGTGCCTATGTTGTGGTTCTTGTGCCGGGCGATTCTAAGGTGTTTGACGGGGTTTTGTTTGGCATTATCTCTTTGGGGCTATTGGGCTTTTTTGCGATCGCTCTCCTCAAACGTCCCGTTGCCCTCTTTTTCTACCTCTTCGCCTCCTTGGAAATCGTCACGTTCACCTATGTGAAATTCCTCGGTTCCCTCCGCCATTACGGCAGTTTATATTTAGTGTTGATCGCCGCTCTTTGGATTGCTGCTGACTGCACCGCCAGAAGCTCAGAAAAACTGCCGTTAAAAGTCCCCCTCACACCCCTTTATAAACGGGTTAAATCCCTGCAAAAACCTGTTTTCACGGTCATCCTCACCGCGCAATTCGTGGCAGGATTGATCGCCTACACCCGCGACTATATCACCCCCTTTTCCGCCAGCAAAGCCACCACCGCCTACATCCAACAGGAAAATCTTGATATGCTGTTTATGGTGGGCAGTCGTGACGCGAATATGGCCCCCATTTGCGGCTATTTAAACCGAAAAATGTACTATCCCGAACGCGGCGAATTGGGCAGTTTTACCCTTTTTAATTCCCAGCGTACCGAAGCAACTCCTGATCTCATTTTGGATCACGTTACCCAACTGCTCAAAGCCGGCAAACCCGAATTGCTCCTCGTTCTCAATGCCCCCCTAGCGGCCACCCGCCCAGAGTTAGCGATCGCACCCCTGGCCGAATTCCGCAACGGTTTAATTGGGGATGAACATTACTTCCTCTATCGGGTCAAGCTCGCCCGTGCTGCCACTCGCTTCCCCCCTATCCCTGTCCGGAGCGGCTGATCTGGCAACCACAGGCGATCGCAAGGATCTCACCCTGGAGATTAATCCGATCGCACGACTTCCAACAGGCCAAGGGTTTGTTGGAGGCTGATCAGATCGCCCGTGGCGGTGAAGAGGTCGATCGCGGTTTGGAGGTCAGCGATCGCCTTTTGTTGTTCGCCGAGATGGTAATAGGCCAAACCCCGGCCCCCGTAGGCGCGGGCAAATTGGTCATCTTGGGTAATGGCGACGGAAAAATCCGCCAGAGCATCCCGGTAGCGTTCCAATTCGGTGTAGGTTAAGCCCCGGTGATAGTAGGCATCGGTGAGGGTGGGATCGAGTTGGATCGCTTGGTTAAGGTCGGTGACGGCTTTCGTAAATTCGGCTTGTTCTAGGTAGGCTTTGCCCCGTTCTTGGTAGGCGATCGCATTGTCTGGATCAATCGCCAACGCCTCGTTAAAACTCTCCATCGCCACCTCCACATTCCCCAGGGCAATCCAGGCCATGCCCCGCTGATGGTAGGCGCGGAGTTGTTGGGGATCTTGGCGCAGAACTTCGTTAAAATCTGCGATCGCCCCCAGATAATCCCCCGCGGCCTGCTTCGTCGTGCCCCGTTGCAACAGGTCAGCTTGGGTTAAAGTCGGCAACTGCTCCAAATCCGTTAGGATCTGTCGCGCCGACTGCACCGCCTCAAAATCCTGATCCGCCAGGGCCAACTGTAACCCCCGTTCAAAATCCGCGATCGCCCCGGCAAAATCCCCCGTCGCCCGGCGCACATAGCCCCGATTGAAATAGGCCACCGCCACATCCGGATCAAGGCTCAAGGCGCGATCGAAATCCGCTAAAGCCGGTTCATACTGCCGTAGCCAAAAATGCGACGTGCCCCGATACAGATAGGCCGTGGCGTTGTTGGGTTCGAGGCGAATCACCGCCGCAAAATCGGCGATCGCTTGTGCGTAGTCTTCCATGTGAATCCAGATCATGCCGCGACTTTGGTAAGCGCGGGCATTGTTGGGGCTGCTGCGAATCGCCTCGTTGAGGGCTTCGAGCATCATCGGGTCGTAGTGGGCGATCTGGATCGGGGCCGTGGGGAGAGGGGCGGCGGCGTTCACCGTGGGGCTGGGTTGGGGGGCACGTTTGGCGATCGCCTCAGAGCCGATTAACAAACAAGCAGCTGTACCAAGGGTGAGGAGAATTGATTTCATGCTGAGTCGCAAAGAAAATAAGTGCATGGGGCCATTTTAGAATTGGGAAGCGTCGGGTTGGGGTGTCATCCCTAGCTGTGATGATTGCCCTAGTTCCCGGAACGTTCCCCCATGCTACAAATTGCTCAGTATCCGATCGTGAAAGACTTGGTGTTTATCGGCGGGGGCCATAGTCACGCGATCGCCCTCAAGTACCTGGCCATGAATGCGATCGCAGGCCTGCAACTCACCCTCATTTCCGACTGCATCGACACCCCCTATTCCGGAATGCTGCCGGGCCACGTCGCCGGAATTTATGATCACGACGATGCCCATATTGACCTCTACAGCCTTGCCCAGCGGGCCGGAACGCGGTTTTATCACGGCCAGGCGATCGGGCTGGATCTAGAACAGAATCACATTCTTTGTGCAGACCGTCCCCCTGTCCGGTTTGATCTGCTCTCCATCGATATCGGCAGCACCCCCCAAACCGCCACCGTTCCCGGTGCAGCCGCCCACGCCATCCCCGCCAAACCCGTCCCTCAATTTCTCGCGGCGTGGCACGCCCTCCTCGACGCAATCCGCCGCCAACCGGATCGATTGTGGCGACTGGTGATCGTGGGGGGCGGTGCGGGCGGGGTGGAATTGGCGATTAATTTAGATACACGGTTGCGGCAAATTCTCCCCACCACCCAGTTTCAGATTACGGTGATCCATCGGGGCGATCGCTTGATGACCGGCCATCATCCCCGCGTGGCGCGATTGATTGAAACGGTGCTGAAAGAGCGACGGATTCAGGTGCATTGTGGTGAAACGGCGATCGCAGTGGAGCGGCAGCAGGTGCGCTGTGAGTCGGGGTTAACGGTGGCTTGCGATCGCACCATCTGGGTCACCCAAGCCGCCCCCCCGGACTGGATCAGCGCATCGGGCCTACACACCGATGAGCGCGGCTTTATCCTCGTTCACGACACCCTCCAAAGCACCTCCCATCCTCAGGTTTTCGCAGCGGGGGACATTGCGACGATCGCCCGCCATCCCCGCCCCAAAGCCGGTGTTTTCGCCGTCCGTCAGGGGTTGCCCTTGGTGCAAAATTTACGCCGCGCCCTCCAAGGGGAACCCCTCAAGCCCTATCGCCCCCAAAAAACCTATCTCGCCCTGATTGGCACGGGAGATCGGCAGGCGATCGCGTCTTGGGGGCCGTTCAGTGGGCGATCGCCTTGGTTCTGGCGTTGGAAAGACCACATCGATCGCGCCTTCATGGCTCAATTCCGCGACCTTCCCCCGATGCTTGACCCCCCTAAAACCGCCCTACCGCTGCCCCCACAACATCCCACCATGTACTGCTCCGGCTGCGGCTCAAAAGTGGGCGCAACGGTGTTAAAAGCCGTCTTGCCACGTCTCCAGATTCCCCCCCATCCGGCGGTACTCGTCGGTCTCAACAGCCCCGATGATGCCGCTATTAGCCGCCTCCCCCCGAAAACCCATCTCGTCCAAACCCTCGACCACTTCACCAGCCCAATCACCGATCCCTATCTCTTTGGCAAAATCATGGTGAATCATGGTCTCAGTGACCTGTGGGCGATGGGGGCCACGCCGCAGACGGTGCTAGCCGGGGTGACGATCCCTTACGGAGTGGCTGCGGTGACGACGGAAACCCTCTATCAGGTACTCTCCGGTGTTGTTGCCGCCCTCAAACCCACCGGGGCGACCTTGGTGGGGGGGCATACGACAGAGGGCGATCGCCTCACCCTCAGCCTCACCAGCCAAGGTTATCTTGCCCCCCATACGGCGTTGCGGAATCAGGGGGTGCGGGATGGGGATGTGTTGATTCTGACGAAAGCGATCGGCACGGGAACCCTGTTTGCGGGGTATGAACGGGGCCGAACGCCCGGCCGCTGGATCGCTGCCATGGTGGACGCGATGACCCAATCTAATCAAGCCGCTGTGCCGATTGTGCGCCAATGGGGAGCGACGGCCTGCACGGATATCAGCGGCTTCGGCTTGGTGGGGCATCTGCTAGAAATGCTAGAGCACAGTGACCTCGGTGTGATGCTCAACGGGGCGGCGATTCCCTGCCTAGAGGGGGCACAACAGACGATCAACCAAGGGATCACCAGTTCTCTCCAGGGTCAAAACCTCGCAGCTGCTCCAACGGTTGCCGGATCGCCTACGGCTCCGATTTATCCTCTCCTCTTTGACCCCCAAACGGCGGGGGGCTTGTTGGTGGCGCTGCCCCGCGATCGCGCTTCGGACTGTCTCGCGGCCCTGCGCCATGCTGGGTATGATGATGCGGGGGCGATCGCCCAAGTCGTGCCCCGCGCAGAATTAACCGCCCCGATCCAACTCATCTAATCCCCGCCCGCTGACTCTGTCCGCCAATATGCTGAAAATCCCCTTCAAAAAAACAAATATTGTTATGTACCTCCCGAACGAGGGGCAGACTGATTATAGTAGTGTTGTATTTTGGCTAACCCAAGCGAAGCGTGACGGAGAGAATGCATGAACACCGCAACCTTAATTAACCGGAGTTTGAGCAACCGCACGGGTCAAGGCATGCTCGTCATCTTAGATGCGGCTGTTCCCCATCGCTCGCACCTCGAAGCCGGGCTGCTGCCGGGTGCAACCCTCCTCACCCTCGATCGCGATCGCGACGGGATCGCCCAAATTACCGACTATCTCCGCGCCCATTCCGGCTTCACCAGTCTGCACCTGATCAGCCACGGTGCGCCCGGCCGTCTCGACCTCGGCTCTGCCTGGGTTGATCGTGACAGCCTCGCACAGTATCAAGACGCGCTCGCCTCTTGGCGCACCGCATTTTCCGATCGCTTTGAATTGCTCCTCTACGGCTGTCAAGTGGGCCACGGTGCGATCGGGCGCGATTTTGTGGAGCAATTGGGACAAATGACGGGGGCGATCGTCGCCGCTAACCCTAGCTATACCGGCTCATCTAACCTCGGCGGCACTTGGAACCTCTCCACCCAAACCGCCCCCATTCAAAGCGCGATCGCGATCGCCCCCGCCACCCAAATCACCTACTCCGCCCTTCTCGCCACCTACACCGCCGCCAACGCCTCAGAATTAATCGCAGCAATTAATACCGCCAATGGCACCATAGGAGTAGCCGACACAATCGAGTTAACAGCAGGTAGCACCTTTGACCTCACCACTGTAGAATTCTCCGACCTCAATGGTTTTGGATTCGGGCCCACCGGCTTACCTCTGATCACAGATGAAGGGGGGGGATTAATTATTAGAGGGCTCGGCGGCAGCCGCAGCACCATCCGGCGCACCGGGAGCACAAATTTTCGGATTTTCTCCGTCTATGATGGCGGTGTCGTGCGCTCTAGCTCTACTCCTACCTTGACTCTAGAAAACGTCATTGTTTCGGGAGGACGTGCCGTTTTTGATAATAACTTCAGTTTGGGTGATGATGGTGCGGGCATCTTGAATATTGGCGGTAGTGTTCTCATCAAAAACTCCTCTATTCAAGGCAATACCGCCGATGATGATGGGGGCGGCATCCTCAACGCCAGCACCAATCAAAACGGCGCAATTCTCACCATTGAAGATAGTGAAGTCACGAATAACACCGTCACAGGCTCAGGGTCAGGAAATGATGGCCTCGATGACGGGGGAGCCGGGATTGCCAGTGATTCCAGCGCCAGTAGTGGAGGCCAGGCCGCTTCATTAACATTAACGAACGTAACGGTTACTGGTAACACCGCAACGACAGGCAGTGGCGGCGGAATTCAGGTTGCTGATGGGGGATCGATCTCCCTGGAGCAGGTGTCAATTACAGGCAACAATAGTGCCAATTTTGGGGCAGGGATTGCCTTTGGGGATACTAACGTTCCCATCACCATTACTAAAATTGTTAACTCGACGATCAAAAATAACGCCGGTAATGGTCAAGATATTCAATCCTCATTTCATGCGAGTGGGATTGGAGTTGCACCGGTAATTCCCTCCGGAGCCAATTTGGTGGGAAATGATATTCCTACAACAGCGACGGCAACTTCTGGGTCTAACATTCCTGGTATTCCCGAAAATCCGGTTAATCCTACGGTGTTAGTTAATCGCACCGATAACAGTAGCTCAACACGGATTAATGATGGTGACACGATTACGATTACGGTAGAAGCCGGTGCAACGCTACTTCCCTTCGCGTTTCGGATTCGTAATGGTGGACAAAATGACCTTGACCTGACAACACTTCCCACCTCGTCTAACAACACTGACTTCATATTTACCCTTGACACTCCCGCGTTTTTAGACCCGCTCCCCGGCACTAACACGGTAGCGAATGGAGGATTTGAAGACTACAGTGTTTTACTGAGTGGAAGTGCTACAGCGGCTGATGTGGGGAAATCCTACTCTACGGATATTACGTTTACAGTCAATGATCCAGCAAACGTAAATGGGTTGGAATCAGGAACATCGGATGGGATTTTTAATTTCACCTTGATTACGCAAGTGGTTGAAGGCCCTGTGGTTGAGTCATTCTTGAGTTTTGATTCGACAAACAAGGTCTTTACCACCGGTGCTGGGGATGGAAATAACGTTAAACTGACGGTTGCGAAGTCACCAGCAGGCAGCTTAATTAATGATCTTAAAATCACCTATTTAGATGCTGCCGGAAATGTGGATAGTCAACTGTTTTCGGTGCTGACGCAAGGTGAATTACCCAATGGCTTTAGTGCAGGCTTGCAAACATTTATCTTAGACAATGTGAATAATGCGAGCTTTGTCGGCGGTGAGCAATTCATGATTGAAGTGAATGGTGCAAGTTATGCGACTCAGGTGTCTGGGAGTAACGGTGTCTTTAACCTAGCCTTTGATAGCAACAGTGACGGTGTTTTTAACGATTTTGACTTGCAGCTTCAGATTGAACAGGTTAATGAATTGATTCCGCGTGGGGTAGGAACTACACAAGCGAATGGGTTAGAGGTGATTGATCTTTTAAGTGTTGGGGGCAATCGCACCGCGACGTTTAATTTGTTCCGGGAGGCGACGTTTAATAATACGGTGGGGCTGTATCGGATTGATGGTGTGAATGGGGCAGTGAATGGGGTGTTGCCGGGGGCGGCGGGTTATGCGCGGGAGGCGATCGCTAATCGGGTGTCTGGGATTAATTTGGCGGTGGGCAATGGTGCGACGGCTAGCGCGAGCGGCAATTTAACGGGTGGGGCGTTGTATGCGCCGTTTATCATCGTGGATTCAAGCGTGGATGCTTATCTTTCCGGTGGGGGGGGTGAGGCGTACTTTAGCTATGCGTCGGCCAATGCGGATGGGGCGGATCATGTGATCCTGTTGGGGAATAATACCTTTGGGTTTGAGGATCTCGTCGGTGGGGGCGATCGCGACTTCAACGACCTGATTTTCCAAGTGGATATTGTCTAAGACGGGGCCGTCCGAAACACCAATTCCCCATTCCGGAAGACTAAGAGATCAATGCTCAACGGCCCGGCGGTGTAGGTGTCGGTGCTGACCACGGCTTGAATCTGTTCAAAGGGTTGGCGCGTATTTTCGAGCCATTCGACGAAGCTGGCAAAGGTGCGCACAGAACCGTCACCAATTTGAATATCGCCAATCACCCCCGAACGCCTCGCCCGGAATTGGGCAGCGGCGAGGAGGGTGTCGAGTCGGGCGCGGACTTGGGGGGTGGTCATCTCATCCGAATCGACGGAGACGGTGGCGATCACCTGTTGGGCGACAAAAATTTGTTGATTGGGGACGGCATCGGCAAAGACGAGGACGGCTTCTTCTTGTTCGACAAAATTGCCCGCTGAGAGGATGCGCACCACATAGTCTTGCCCGTCTTGGATTTGGGCAGCGAGTTGGTTGACTTGGGCTTGGCTGATCTGGACGACGCGATCGCTCACCGTGTCGCTATTAAACGGGCGCGTCGCTTCGATCGCCCGCCGATTCGCTTGGCTGAGGAGTTGATCGATGGCGAGATAGGCACTATTGGGGTCGACAATGCGCAGCACCGCATAGCTGAGGACTTCGCCCCGCACGAGGGCGACATTGCCCTGGCGCAGGGCTTGGTAGTCTTGGTAGAACTGCTCTAGGGTGGCGACTTCTTCGCGGAGAAAGTTGAGTTGGCGGGTGAGGTCGTCGAGGGTGGCTTCGCGATCGCTCACCACCTGATCCCGTTGGGCAATTTCACCATCAAGCTCCTGAATCATCCCGTCGCGGCGGCCAATTTCGGATTGGAGGCGGCTCTGTTGGGCTTGGAGGACGCGAAACTGAATCGCCCGTTGGCGCAGGACTTGGTCTTGGCTGGCGATGCGATCGTCGCGATCGCGCACCTGTTGCTGGAGGCGGGGAATCTGACCGAGGAGGCGTTCTCGTTGTGTCCGCAGAATCTCCACTTCCGTGCTCAGGCGTTTCGCCTGGGCCCTCATACTCGCATAGCGGCGCTGCACCTCACGGAAACTGCGTTCGGTGCGGTTCCGTTCTCGCTTTGCATTGTCCAGTTCATCGGTAATACTAGCCCGTTCCGCACTAAGGTCATTGAGGTTACTTTGGGCAATCCGCAGTTGCCGCCGGATCGCGTCGAGGCGAAACACGCCATCCCGCAACGATTCACTGAGGACAAACAGGATAATCAGGCTCAGGGCTGAAATGGAAACCCCGGTGATCACGGTGATGACTGTCGCGGTATTCCGAGGGCGAAGCTTGAACAGACGCAGGCGGGCTTTACCAACTTTCGTACCGATACGATCGCCCAATACTGCCAGAATTCCTCCCAACAGCAAAACGGCGACAATAAGGACGTAAGCACTGGTCATTACGAATGCGATTCACAACAGGGATAGGATGCACTGATACCCTACCAAACAATCATCGTTTTAGCGGATTTTTAGGGATTGCGATCGCAGGATCAGGTGAATTGTTGACTCAGGGCCACCGGATTATGAACCGTAATTTTCTTCTTGTGGATTGAAATCATATCCTCTTGGCGTAAATCCCCCAACAGGCGCGTCACCGTCACACGGGTTGAGCCAATGGCTTCAGCGATCGCTTGATGGGAGAGCTTGAGATCAATCCGAATCCCTTCGGGAGTGGGTACACCAAAATCCCGGCAGAGAATCAACAAAAAACTAACGAGCCGCGACCCCATATCCCGATGGGCGAGGGTTTCAATCATCATCTCCGTTTGGAGAATGCGCGAGGAGAGGCCCTGCAACATCAGCATCGAGAGTTCAGGGTTTTCCTTGAGGGATTTTTGCACCTGATCAATGGGTGCAGAGAGTAATTCGACGGGAGTAAACGCGACGGAATGGTAGAACCGATCCGAATGTTGCCCAGTGATGAGTGACAACACACCAAAGACGCTATTTTCTCGCAGGAGCGCGACGGTAATTTCTTCGCCCGCTTCATACACCCGCGAGAGTTTGACCGCTCCTTTGAGGAGGAAATAGACCCGTTCAGCCGGATCGCCCGGAAAAAAGATCGTCTTTCCGCGCTCAAAGCTTTCTACCACAGGCGGAAACACTCCCCCGCCTACTTGACGAAACACGGAAATCAACGATTTTTCTTGCGGAAAAGAAAGTTCCATTACCACTTCATGAGTTGATGATGAGCGATGACAAATTGTGGGAGGGACTGTCTTGATTCCCGTCACATCTTGGATCACTAAATTTTTTCAGACTTTAGTATAGATGCTTTCAACCTAGCATGTCGCCATTCGTTCGCCAATGTGGTCGGTTTTCAGAAGAGGGATTCGGCGGCAGCGCAGTGTTTTTTAAGGGTGTCGAGGGGGAGAGGGCCGTGGAGGTGGTGCCAGGGGAGGATACGATCGCGATCCCAAGTGTCATGCACCGTATCCGTCAGGGGGGGCAATGTGCCGCGTAGGGTTTTAAAGGCCCGTTTATAGCTTCCCACAGAATCGCCATAATCGCGGGTTAGTTCCAATAAGGGCGTGAGGCGGCGATCGCCCCGCGCTAAGAGGGCTTGAATCACCGACCAATTGTAACTTTCGGGCCGAAAATCGAAGCCCTGCGATCGCAACCCCTTTTGCAACCCCTTTAAGCGTTTTTGGCTGTCGGGATTCACCCCGTACCATTGAAAGGGCGTGTGGGCTTTGGGGACAAAGGTGCTACAGCCGAGGGTGAAGCGCAGGCGGGGGGCGGTTTTTTTCAAGGCCTGGGCCATGGCGATCGTCGCCTCCACATCCGCCGCCGTTTCCCCCGGTAGCCCCACCATCCCGTAGAACTTGATCGCCTTCAGTCCCCCCGTGGCGGCATTGGCGGCGGCCTGTTGAATTTCGGCGTTGGTGAGTTTTTTATTGATAATTTCCCGTAGCCGTTCGGAACCACTTTCGACGGCGATCGTAATCGATCGCGTATCTCGTGCCGCCAAGGTTCGCGCCAACTGTTCCGTTACCGTGTTCGTCCGCACTGAGGCAATACTTAACCGCACATCAGCATAGGCCGGGCGGCTGAGGTAGTCCAAGAGGGTGCTAAATTCCGGGTGTTGCGTCACCGAAGCCCCCAACAGACCGAGGCGGCGCGTCACCTGCAAGCCCTGCTCAATGGCGGGAATCAGCGACCCGGTGAGATCCGCCGTCCGAAACGGCAAGGTGAGATAACTCGCCAGGCAAAAGCGGCACATTTCCGGGCAACTGCGCACCACTTCCACCATATAGATATTTTCCCAGGCGGCGTTTTCGGTGACGACGGTGGAGGCGGAAAGGGTATTACTGCGGTAGGTTTGTTTTTCAATAATGGCAGGAATATCGGGATCAATGGGGGCGATCGCAGCAATCGGCCCATCGGGTTCGCTGTAGGTGACGTGGTAGAGGCTGGGGATGTAGAGGCCGGGCACTTGGGCGAGGTG
Organism: Spirulina subsalsa CS-330; assembly: GCF_028330765.1. Classification (GTDB taxonomy): domain Bacteria; phylum Cyanobacteriota; class Cyanobacteriia; order Cyanobacteriales; family Spirulinaceae; genus Spirulina; species Spirulina subsalsa_A. The sequence goes on from NZ_JAQMTY010000092.1 coordinate 16,803, forward strand.
GCGCAGTTGGGTGGCGCGATCGCACCCCCGCACCGCCTGATAGGCAGCGATGAAGGGATCAAGCACCGCCTCCCCATCGCCGAGCAAAATCACATCAAAAAACGCCGCAAAGGGTTCCGGGTTCGCCGTCAACACCGGCCCCCCACCAAACACGAGGGGATGGGAATTGTCCCGCTCCGACCCATGGAGGGGAATCCCCAACCGTTCCAACATTGTCAAAATATTGCCGTAGTCCAACTCCCAGGACAGGGAAAACCCCACCAGTTCCGCCGCCGAGGGTAACGGCTCCTGCACATCCAAAAAATACCGCCGCACATCCACATCCGATCGCAGCGCAAAACTGGCCCACACCAACTGATAGCCGAGGCTGGTGATTCCGATCGTGTAGTCATTGGGGAAGGCGAAGATCAGCGCGATCGCATCATCATCGGGGGGTTGGGGCGTAAAGAGGAGACGTTCTTGATCGAAGGGGGACATGGGCAAGGAAAGGACAAGGGGAAGGGGGCGCGATCGCCCCCCGTAAAGACATCCTAACCCGCCTCAACCCTTAGGGTGTGGCCCCAGACTCGGCCGCCACGGTGGGGAAAGTGATCTGAATCCGTGTGCCTTTGTGGAGATCGCTGGTGATTTGCAGGGGAGCGTTGCCCAACTCCGCAATTTTGTAGATAATGCGTAGCCCCAGGCCAACCCCTTGCTGCTCATAATGTTGACGGTCAAACTGTACCAAAGCGTCGATCCGTTGCAGTTGTTCGGGGGTCATGCCGCGCCCTGCATCCTGAACGGTGAGGGTGACCGCATCGGGTTGGGGATCAATGGTGATCTGAATGGGCTGGCCGTGTTCAGAAAATTTACAGGCATTATCGACTAATTCTGTTAAGAGAATCATAAAATAACGTTCTGAAAAGGGAATATCTTGTTCAGGACAAACCAGGGTTAAATCCGCAGTGCGCTCGGCCCGGCGCACGCGGTCTTGGATATGACCTCTCAGCAGAGCCAAGTTAAAACCAGAATCATCAAGCGACAAGGGTTTTTGATAGGTGGATGCCAGTTCTAATTCAAGGTAAACGAGAAATTTATTCGTTAAATGTTCGAGACGACAGGCCGATTCATGAATCCAACCGAGGAGTTCTTCAATCTCACTCGGTTCCATATTGGCGAGGTCGTAGCGGAGTAGATCGAGGGTTCCGAGAATCCCATTGAGGGGGGTGTTGAGTTCGTGGGATAGACTGCGGGCTAAGTTGCCGCGCAATTCATGGAGGGTTTTTTTGAGGAGTTGAATGGTTTGTTCTTGAACTTGGGAAAATTCTTGAATTTGGTCGTATTGGGCTTTGATTCTTAGCAGTGATTGCACCCTAGCGCGGAGTTCGAGAGCATTCACAGGTTTACTAATGAAGTCATTAGCCCCGGCATCTAAACATTGCGCCAAGTCTTTTTTACTGTCTAACGCTGTTACCATCATAATCGGAACATTTGACCAGCGGGCCATACTTTTGATCCGGCGACAGGTTTCAATGCCATCTAGTTCTGGCATCATCACATCTAATAAAATGAGGCCCGGATTTAAGATCGGTAACGCATTAATGGCGGCTTGACCATTGGGTGCGTAATGAAGTTGATACTCTTGATGTTCGAGGAGGGCTTCAATGACATCAAAGTTATCGGGTTCATCATCAACAATGAGGATCGTGGTATTGTGCATTGCCTGCTAAGTCTCGAATGGTGGATGGTTTTGTGATTACACCCTTTCTTAACTTATCAAGCTTTGTAGACTCTGATCAGGATGAATGGGGCGCGATCGCAGGCCAGGCAACTCCTGCCGACCATCACAGCGCGATCACCGCCCTCAGGACGATGCCACCGCGAGAAGACCCTCAATCGTGCTGATCAGATGGCGGAGGCGCACGGGTTTACTTAGGTAGGCGTTGGCTCCGGCGGCGAGGCAGCGATCGCGATCGCCCGCCATCGCCAAGGCCGTCAACGCAATGATCGGCACATTCGCCAGGGTGGAATGTTGGCGAATCTGTTGCATCGCTGCCAAGCCATCCATCTCCGGGAGTTGAATATCCATCAAAATCACGTCGGGCGGTTCGGCTTTGGCGATCGCGATTGCTTCGAGTCCCGTTTTTGCCACCCGCAACTGATAGCCCTTCGCCGGCAAATAGCCCAACAGGGTCATGATGTCGGCTTCGTTGTCTTCGACTAAGAGAATGAGCGGGGCTTTGTTCGTCGCAGCGGCGAGGAGGGTCTCGACCATTGAGGGGGGAGGCACGGGGGCAGGGGTGGCCAATCGAACCGGCAGCGTCAGGGTAAAAGCACTCCCCTGGCCCAATGCGCTGGCGATCTGAAGGTCTCCCCCGTGGGACTCCACAATCCCGCGCACAATTGACAACCCCAGTCCTAGGCCCGTCTGTTGCCGTTTTGGGTTCAGTTGGGTGAAGGGTTGCAAAATGGTGTCGCGGTGCTCCGGTGCGATGCCGATGCCGGTGTCGCTGACGGTGATTTGGAGGCAATGATCCGGGTCATCGGGTTGGGTGGGGGCGGGGGTCAGGGGGCGGAGTTCGTGGACGGTGAGGGTGATGGTTCCGGCGGGGGGTGTAAACTTCACCGCATTGGTGAGGAGGTTGATCAAGACTTGCCGGATGCGTCGTTCATCGAGCAGGACGGGGGGCAGGTTGGGCGGCAGTTGTAGATCAAGCTGAAGTTCCTTGGCGTAGGCCTGTTGTTGAACGATGGTCAGGCTCTGACGACAGAGGGACGCGATCGCTGTCGGGGCGACGGTGATCTCCATCTGCCCAGATTCAATATTGGCCAGATTCGGAATATCTTCAATCAGGGAGAGCAGATGCTGACTACTCTGGGCGATTGCCTCCAAGGCTCGGCTCTGGATCGTGTTGATCGGGCCAAACACCTGATCCTGTAATCCCTGCATCATGCCAAGAATGGCACTCATCGATGTGCGCAATTCATGACTGATATTGCTCAGCACCTCATTTCTCAGCCCCGTGCTTCGCAGCAGTTGGGCGTGCATCGCTTGCAGTTGTTGTTCTGCGAGTTTGGGCTTGCGAATATCCCGCGCAATCAGCGATGTGCCGATGATCTGCTGCTCGGAATTGCGCAGGGGCGAGAGCGTCACCGATACCGCGATCGCCTCACCATCCCGATGATAAAACGTCGTTTCTAACCCCTGCAATGCTTCGCCCTGAAGAACGGCATTGACCAACGTGGGTTCTGCCCCCCACCCCTGCGGCCCCAGCACAATCCCCAAGGATTGATTGATCATCTCCTGTTCCGAGTAGCCGAAAAGGTGTTCCGCTTGGGGATTCCAGGTGTCAATCGTGCCATCAAGGGCCTGGGTGATGATCGCATCATTGGAAGAGGTGACAACCGCCGCTAAACGCTCTGAACATTTTGCCGCCAACCGGAGATCAAGCTGCCGCATCGCAAGACGACTGAGGGATTGAAGATGTTCGATCTGTTCTGAGTTTAGGGTTTTCGGGGCATAGTCAATCAGGCAGAGGGTTCCTAGGATCAGCCCCTCTCTAGTGCGCAGCGGAGCACCTGCATAAAACCGAATATGGGGGGGTTGGGTGACCAGGGGATTATCACAAAAGCGGATGTCTTCGGTGGCATCGGGGATGATGAGCATCGTGCCACTGGCCACCACATGACCACAAAACGAAATATCACGCGCTGTTTCGGTCACATCCAAACCCACCCGTGATTTAAACCATTGCCGATTGAAATCAACCAAGGAAATCAGCACTGTGGAGGAACCACATAAAACGCTGGCTAAACGGGTGATGTCATCATATTCCACTTCGGGCAATGTATCGAGAATCCGATATCGTCGTAGGGCTGCCAGACGCGCAGTTTCATTGAGGGGAATAGGTGCTTTCTCCATTCTGGTTATCAATGTATTGCTACACTCGATCCATTAATTATGATACTAAAACTATGGGGTGGATCTCAGTTAGGCAACCTTGAACCCACCCCACGCTACCGCGCACCCCTCTCAAAAGGAGATGTATTTTAAAGACTAACTCCCAGCAGGGGTAATGGTGGGTGATCTGAAACACTTGCAAGGGTGAGATGTATCTAGACTACATGCAACAAACGTGGGTTCAAAATGATGATACTAAAGATATTGCCAATGGATCACAATCAAGACAACAGGCGTTCAAAGAAAAGAAGACTCAAACGCCACCTAGCAATATTGATCAACGTTTTCTCTGCTATTAACCATTTGGGCTGATTACTTTTTTCCTCTAGAGTAACAAAAAAAATCAAGATTGGAGTAACTCCTGGATCATTGTGATGAGATTGCGTAGTTTTACGGGTTTACTGAGATACGCATTGGCTCCGGCGGCGAGGCAACGATCGCGATCGCCCGTCATGGCCAAAGCGGTGAGGGCAATAATCGGAATTGTCGCAATTGTTGCATCCTGCCGAATCGTTTGGATCGCCTCTAAACCATCCATGCCCGGCATTTGAATATCCATTAAAATGATGTCGGGCTGTTCGGCTTGGGCGATCGCGATCGCTTCGGTTCCCGTCTTCGCGAAAATAAGCTGATAGCCCTTCGCTTCTAAATACCCCGATAGGGTCAAAACATTCGCCTCATTATCTTCCGCCAATAGAATCAGCGGGGTCACAATCGGTTGAGAGGAATGGGTTGGAGAGTCGGCACTCCCTGGGGCGGACGAGTTCAGTTGTGCCATGGTTTCCTCCGTTCCGGTGACTAAACCCGGCAGATAAATCATAAAACAACTGCCTTGATTCACTTCGCTAACCACTTCCACATAGCCCCCGTGTAATTCCACAATCCGACGCACGAGGGCCAAGCCTAAACCTGTGCCGCTATATTGACGATTGAGGGCGCTATCAATTTGGATAAAGGGTTGAAATAGACGGGATAAATCATCCTTTGCAATGCCAATGCCGGTATCTTGAATGGCTAACTTAATCATCGATTCATGATGATCCGTGGCGGTCACAAGGGTTACGGTGAGGGTAATTATGCCGCCGTCGGGGGTGAATTTCACGGCATTGTTGAGCAAGTTAATCAAGACTTGACGAATCCGGCGTTCATCGAGGGTGATGTGTGGAAGATGTGCGGGAATGTGGGTTTTGAGGGTGATTTTCTTTTTATAGGCTTGTTGCTTGATGAAGCTCAAGCTTTGACGGCAGAGGGGCGCGATCGCGGTGGGACTGCAATCGAGGTGAACTTGCCCGGCCTCAATTTTAGAGAGGTCGAGAATATCGTTGATTAGGGAGAGTAAATGGGTGCCACTTTGTTCAATGGTATGTAAGGCTTTGGTTTGGGCGGGGGCGATCGCGCCAAACACCTGGTCTTGGAGGCCTTCGGTCATGCCTAAAATGGCATTTAAGGGGGTGCGTAGTTCGTGGCTCATATTGGCGAGAAACTCATCTTTGAGGCGGGTGGCCCGTTCGAGTTTTTGGTTGGAGAGGGCGAGTTCTTGGTTGCGTTCGGTGAGTTTTTGTTCGGCCTGTTGGCGTTCGAGGAGTTCCGCTTGCACCTGCTCAAACAGATCCGCCTGTTGAATGGCGATCGCTAATTGATCACCGATTTTGCGCAGGAGGTCAATTTCCCAGGTTTGCCAAACGCGGGGGCGATCGCATTGATGGGCAATGATCAACCCCCACAGACTACCCTGCTGCACGATGGGAACCACCAACTTCGCCCGCACCTGAATTTCCGCGAGGAATTCCACCAAACAGGGTAAGACCTGTTGGGGTTGAGCGTCGCGATCGTGGAGGGCAAACACTCGCCCCTGCACATAGCGATCGTAGTTTTCCTTCGGAAAGACCTCCTCCGGAAACTCCCGATCCAGCAAGCGCGACCAACCGGGCAGGGCGGATTCTGCGATCGCGGCTCCATTGCCCCAGGGAAACACCCGATAGACCAGCACCCGGCTACATTGCAGCACTTGATGTACCTCTTGCACCGTCGTATTGAGCACATCCGCCAGGCTCAAGGACGATCGCATCTGTTGGGTAATGCTGGCTAAGAGATGATCCTTTTGGGCTTGTTGGCGGACAATGCGCTCGGCCTGTTTGCGCTCCGTCACATCTCGACAGACACAGATCAGCAAGTTTTCTGCCGTCAGGGTGAGGGATAATTCTTCGACAAAGGTAGACCCATCGGTGCGTTTAGCGATCGCTTCCCCCTTCCAGGCGCGATCGCGTTTCAGCGCCGGAAACACCTCCCGCTTAAACCGTCGGATCTCTGACGCTTCGTACAACATCTGCCAAGATTGCCCGATTAGCTCCGACGATTTCGTCAACCCAAACAGCGTCAGATGGGCATCATTCACCGCGATGTAGGTATCCCCTTGCAGCACACCAATCCCATCGATCGCCGCCTCGATCGCCGCCAATTGCCGCTGAATCTCCACTTCCGCCGCTTTTCGCGCCGTAATGTCAAACCGAATCGCCAGATACTGCACCGGAGCGCCCTGATCATCCAGAAACGGCACAACCGTTGTATCCATCCAATAGGGTTCCCCCGTCTTGGTACGATTGCACACCTCCCCCCGCCACACTCGCCCCTGGCGGATTGTCTCCCACAGTTCCCCAAAAAATTCCGGCGGATGGTAGCCCGACTTCACCAAACGATGCGTTTGCCCAATCACCTCCGCCTGGGTGTAGCCCGATCGCTCACAAAACCGATCATTGGCATAGAGGATCGTCCCGTCGGTATCTGTAATCACCACGATCGCCGCTTGATCAATGGCAGATTTAAAATTCGTCAATTCCTGTAAGAGGGTTTGGCGTTCCTGCTCCGCCGTAATCCGCTCAGTCACATCAAGATTCGTCCCGACCATGTGGGTGATCTTCCCCTGGGCATCGCGTTGAATCAGCGAGTGGGCATCGATCCAGCGCACCTCGCCCGTCGGCTGCACAATCCGAAATTGATCGACAAATTCGCACACCCCTGTTAATGCTTGTTGAATTTTCGCCAGGGTGGCCTCGCGATCGTCCGGATGGAGGATGTCGCGCCAGTAGTCCACCTGTCCTGTAAAGTCGTCCGCCTGAATGCCGTAGATTTCAAACATGCGATCGTCCCAGGTGAGGTGCTGCGCTTGGATATTCCAATCCCAAATCCCGATCGCCACAGACCGTAGCGCGATCTGGAGACGATAGTTGAGGTTTTGGAGGTGAATGGCGGCGGCTTTTTGGGCGGTAATATTTTCGGCAATCCCTTCGACGGCGATTAATGTCCCGGCCTCATCCCGCACCGGATGTTGGTGTAGGGCGATCGTCCGGATCTGGCCGTCAGGGTGGCGGAATTGCAGTTCACATTGTTGAGGTTGGGACTGTTGCGGATGTTGGAAAAAGTCGTTTAGGATGGCGTGGCTCTGGGCGTGGCTCTCCGGGAGCCATTGCACCGCTTCTAACCAGGGTTGACCCAGTAAATCCGCCCGATCTTGGCCAAAAATCGCTTCGCAACCGCTGCTGACATAGGTCAAGCGCCCTAATTTTCCGGTATGGCTGAAAATCAGAAATTTACTGCCAATATCATCCACTAGGCGTTGATACCGTTTTTGACTGTCTCGGAGGGCTTCGAGGATGTTTTTCTGGTGGGTAATGTCGCGGAAAATGGCGCGGGCAGCCACCGGATATTCCCCTTCATAGCGACAGTTAATGCTCCCTTCGACAACGATTTCCCGGCAATCTTTGGTGAGAAAGAGTAATTCCATCCGGTCAAGGTAGCAGCGATCGCCCGCTTGAATTTCAGCGAGCATCGCCCGGCAAGAGTCATGATAATCCGGATGGAGCACATCAAAAATGGTCAGGTTTTCCACCTCTGCGGCGGTATAGCCTAAGGTATTGAGCCAGGTTTGATTGACAAATTCAAAATGACTATCCGCCAAGCGCACACTTTGAATTAAATCATTGGCATTTTCTAAAAATTCTTGGAGTTGAAGATCTTGTTCGCGGAGTTGTTGGGTGCGTTCTTGGACGCGGGTTTCGAGTTCGGTGTTGAGGGTGGCGAGGGCAATTTCGACTTCTTTACGGTCGGTGATATCCTGCACCATGCCCCGCGATCGCAAGGGTGTCCCATCCTCGGCATAATCCGTTTCACATTGTTCGTGAACATATTTCACCCGTCCATCAGGCATCCAGAGACGATGGACAATATCATAGGGGTGCTGCTCGCGTAAATGATCCCCATAGGCTTGCTGAACTAGGGCGAGATCGTCCGGGTGGACTGCCTCAAAAAACACATCCTGGGCTGAATTAAAATCCAGGGGATCGCGCTCAAAAATCCGTGCCACTTCTCGTGTCCACGACAGGTCACCCGTCTGCACATCGTATTCCCAACTGCCCACCTTGGCGAGTTTTTGCGCGTCGTTTAAGCGTTGTTCGACCTGTTGCCGATCGTGTAATTCTTGGTGTAACTGGGCATGGGTGGTGGCCTGTTGAATGGCGATCGCTAAATGCACCGAGAGGGTTTGCAAGAGTTCCACTTCGGCGGGTTGCCACTGGCGGGGAAAGTCCCGCTCTGTCACATTCAAAAAACCCCACAATTGGTCATTACACAACAGCGGAACCATCACTTTGGCGCGGGTATAGATGCGCCGCAACAAGTCCCGATGACACGGGGCGATCGCGGCGGTTTCAATGTCGGGCACAATGTGAATCTTGCCCTCGCGATAGGGTTCGGTGAGGGACTCAGCAAAACATTCATCGAAAATATCTGCCCCTACAAGTAAGTCGGGGGAATCGGTGGCTTCGGCCACAACGCGGGTATGGTATTGGTCATCCATTTGCCACATCGTGACGCGATCGCACTGCAAAAGCTGATGAATCTGAGCGACAGCGGTGTCGAGGATGGTTTGTAAATCCAACGAGGAGCGAATCTGGAGGGCGATCGCATTGAGAATCCGATCCTGTTCAGCTTTGTGGCTGAGTTCTGCGGTGCGGGCCTGCACTTGGTGCTCTAGGTTGCTGGCCCGCTGCTCTAACAACGTCATCTTTTCGGCTTCGAGGCGCTGTACCTTGGCTTCGAGCATCTCGGCCAAGTGGAACAATTCAATGGGGTTCAGGACATTTAATAAACTGCTCTGGGTGATAATGCCTTGCAACTCACCGCGATCGTCCGTCACCACCACCCGCCGCACCTGATGCTCTTCCATCGTCGTCTGCACGTGCCACAGACTATCCTCGGTCTGCACTTCAATCACGGGCTGGCTCATTAGCGTGGCAGCGTTGCAATGGGACAAATCCACCTCTAGGCTGCGAAACCGCACCACATCCCGCTCCGTGATCATCCCCACCGGACGCTGGATCGCCGCGTCTCCTTCCCCCTGGGTGGCCACGATCACGACACAACTCACCCGATGCTGCGCCAAGATTTGCGCGATCGTCAACATCGACACCTCTGGCGCAGCGGTAATCACCGCCGGACTCATCACCTCATGCACCCGCCGCAAGCGCAACAAGTCCACGGGGCGGGTGGTGTGCCGCAGACTCTCATGGGTGAGGAGGCCGGAGAGGCGACCGGCGGCATCCACGAGGGGTAAATGGCGGATGTGATGCTGTTGCAACCGATTGATGGCCACTAATACATCGGTGAATTCCGCCTCTGGTAAGGTCATGACCGGCGACTGCATCCCGTGGGCGATCGTCCAATGGGTCAAATCCTGTTGCGCCGCACAGTAACGCACCACATCCCGCTCGGTGAGAATCCCCGTAACGCGATCGTCTTCTAACACCAACACACAACTCGATCGCGCCTCCTGTCGCCAGGCGGCTTCCCGTGTAGCGAGATCCTGGGAGCAGTAGTTTTTGGATTGGTTCATGGTCGCGATCGCCGCCATTAAGGGGGTGTCGCCGGTCACGGTTAAGGGGTCACGAATAATGGCGGCTTGAAGATCCACTGGCGCGATCGGGAGGGCATTTTTGTGCATAATGACATTCAAGGATCTGTATAAATAACTACTTTTTATGCGTTAATTTTAACCCTCTTGAGAATGGGAACTCAATATTTTCTAAACAGAGGAAATAAACTTCAAGATTGTTGATGGCCGCAATCACTTCGCTGCATCAATTACCTTGAACGGGGTAGGGCGATCGCTACTAGTGCAGAGTCAAGACTTAATATTCGGATTGTCTTGAATGTCCAACGCCCAACGTGACGGTGTGTTACGCTTCGCTAACAGCACCCTACAAACATCCTAATTCTTGGCATTGACGCTGCACTAGGCTGATGTTGCCCTCCTTCACTAACTGTAAAGCCTGGATTGTTGCCAACAAGGGGCTCTTGAAGGGTAAAAATTTATCCATGCTCAATGGTCTCAACGTCCCTCTCCCTGCGGGCTATTGAGGATCGAGGCAGGATTGGGGCAGCGAGCGAGAAGCTCGCACGCCAAAGAATTTCAGGATTGCAAAAACGCGACAAACGCGACTTAAGAATATTAATCTTAAGTCGCGTTTGTCATGGGTAAGGAGAGACTCGAACTCTCACGACCGAAGCCGCCACATTTTGAGTGTGGTGCGTCTACCAATTCCGCCACTCACCCGTATTTGATGCTTTGCCATTATAGCCCCCTCGATTCGATTCCAGCAAGGCCTGATAATCAGAAGATTGGGCCCAGCGTTGGACTTCGCGGGCGCGGAGTACGGGGAAGGGGTGAGTTAACTGCTGGACTTGGGCCGATCGCAGCAGGTGGCCGAGTTCGTGGGTGGCGATCGCATCATAGTCCCGCGCTTGGGCCACAAAGGCATCCAGATTCAACATCGGAGCCAAACGCGGCGACCCGCCCGCCAGCTTCATCAACACCGACATCACCACATCGGGGTTTTGGCAGGCGAGAAGGGCAGCGCGATCGCAGCTCAATTCCGCACAGCGCGACCATGCCAACATCCGATCCTGTAATGCCTGAGTCAACAATGCTCCCCACGTCGGCACGATCGAAGCCGCCAGCACCATCACATTCGCCAAGGTCATATAGACCCCATGCTCACATTTCAAATGCCCCAACTCATGGGCAATCACCGCCTGCACTTCTTCCCAGGTCAACAGGTCAATCAGCGCCGTATGAATCACAATAAAGGGCCGCTTGCCCCGCATCGCCAGGGTGTAGGCGTTGGGGGTGGGGTGCTGCTTGACATAGAGTTGGGGCGACTCCACATCGAGGATTGCGCAGGCTTCGAGGAGGAGATCATGGAGCTGCGGCAATTGCTGCGGCCCGACTTGCACCGTGGCGGCCACATTGTTGATGAACATGAATTCTTCCACCACCGGCCCCAACATCGTCCGAATGGCAATATCCAAACCCGGCACTTGTTGCAGTGACTGGGTGGCATCTTGGTCGAGGGGATGGCGGAATTGGCTGGCTTTTAGCCCAATGAGCGATTGCTTCGGAGCCATTTTAATGTGTCAGAAGAGAACAGGGGCGCGATCGCAAAACCTTACTCCGTCAGCCATTTTTTCAGACGTTGCAATGCTTTCCAATCGGGCTTACGGCTCAAACCATCTTCAATATTGTCGATGATATCTTGGCGGATTTCGGGGCTAGCGGCCATCATGTCTTGGGCGGCTTCTACATGATCCCGCACCCCCGTTTTGCCGGTTTCCAACATCGCCAGGGCGAGATTGATCCGGGCTTGGGGGGCGTTGGGGTCAAGTTTAATCCCTTTTTGGGCAGCGCTGAGGGCCTGTTCGCCCTTGTTGGTCAGGAGATACAGCCAAGCCAAGCTCGACCAAGCGGCGGGATTTTTGCGACCGCGATCGCAAACTTCACGGAACACCGGAATGAGCGTTTCCGGACTTTCCCCCGCTTGATAGCGTTCCAGGCCACTTTCATAGAGTGAGGTTACAGAATCTGGCATAGTTCCAATCGTTAAGCAACGTCTTCGCACATCAGCGCGATCGCTTAGTGTACACCGTTCTGCGGGTTACGGCCTACACCCCGAAAGACTTACCACAGCCGCAGGTTTGGTTGGCGTTGGGGTTCGTAAACTGGAAGCCGCCGCCGATGAGGGCATTGCTGTAGTCCAACTGCATTCCGTAGATATACAGCAGACTTTTGGGATCACAGATAATGCGGAAGCCGTTGTAGTCATAGACTTCATCATCCTCGCGAATATTCTCAGCCGTCTCAAAATCCATCGAGTAGGACATTCCCGAACAGCCGCCATTACGCACGCCGACCCGCAGGCACAGATCGCTACCTTGCTGCGATCGCAGTTTTTGCAGATGTTCGAGGGCAGTTTCGGAGAGCAGAATACCTTTTTGAGAGGTTTGAGTTGCAGTCATAGCAAATACCGAAGACTAAAAAGGGTGGATGGTTCACCACAGGCAATGCCTGCTTAGACACCATCTTAGCGATTTCTGCCTGTCGCGGAGCAGCGATCGTCCTGAAATTCTCCCCCTGGGCTTGGGAATCGTCCTAGCCGCAATCCCCTTTGCGCCGACTCATAGATGCGACCCGACGGTGCATCGCGCCGCCTTGGTTCGATGTTCGTGCGCCTTCAAATTTTGTTAGCCTGATTGGACAAACGATCAAGGACATAACTCAGGGTATTCACGGATTTTTTTAATCAAGATGGCCATTCAGAACTTTATTGCCTCAGTAGGTGTACGGAAATTCGGGCGTATTTTCTATCGATAATTAACATCTATCTTAAATGCAAAAAGAGGACTCCCGCTACACCGTTAGGTTAGCGGTGAGATGAATTTTTGCCAACAAATAAACCGACCAACGGGAGACGACTGAATTCAGTTTTGTGTTAAAATCGAGAAGCCAACGCACCCAAGT
>NZ_JAQMTY010000093.1 GCF_028330765.1 Spirulina subsalsa CS-330
CCTGCCGCCCCGCCCCACGCCCCAACCCACCACCCCTCTCCCCCGCCCCAGCGGCCGCGACTTGGTGGCCATTGACCCCGGCCACGGGGGACGTGATCCGGGTGCGATCGGCATTGGTGGCCTGCGGGAAAAAGATGTGGTCTTACCGATTTCCCTGGAAGTCTCCCAGATTTTGCAGCAGCAGGGTGTGCAAGTCCTGATGACCCGCTCCGACGATCGCTTCATTAGCCTGGCCGGCCGCACCCAGATGGCCAACCGGGCCCGGGCTGATATTTTCGTCAGCATCCACGCCAACGCCATCAGCATGAGCCGCCCCGATGTGAACGGGGTTGAAACCTTCTACTATTCATCGGGGTATCGCCTCGCCCAATCGATTCACAACAGTATTTTGCAATCGATTCAGATTCGCAATCGGGGCGTGAAGCAAGCCCGCTTTTATGTGCTGCGGACTTCATCGATGCCGGCGGTGCTTGTGGAAGTGGGCTTTGTGACCGGGCGCGAAGATGCGCCCCGCTTGGCCAACCCCCAGTTTCGGAGCCAGATGGCCCAAGCGATCGCACGGGGAATCTTACTCTACCTGCAACAAAATTAATCGCATCCTGGCCGTCAAGGCTATACTGAGGTGCAATTTGAGCAAAAACTCAGCCACCGCTACGGTTTTACTTTAAATTAGCTCGTTAACGATCATCCGCCGTAACCAACATGCAACACAATCGAATTGGTGTGTTTGATAGTGGACTCGGAGGCCTCACCGTCTTCCAAGCTCTCCAACAAACCTTGCCTCATGAATCCATTCTCTACTTCGGGGATACGGCGCGATTACCCTATGGGTCTCGGAGTAAGGCGGAAATTGTGCAGTTTGTCCGGGAAATTCTCACCTGGATGACCACCGAAAACACCAAGATGGTGATCATGGCCTGTAACACCAGTTCTGCCCTAGCCCTCGAAGCAGTGCGGTCAGAATTCCCGATGCCGATTTTGGGGATTATTTTGCCCGGTGCGCAGGCGGCCGTCCATCGGGGGCAGCGGGTGGGGGTGATTGCCACCTCGGCAACGGTGGCGAGCCAAGCCTATCCCCAGGCCATTCATGAAGCCGACCCCACGGTGCAGGTGTGGCAAATCGACTGTCCGGAGTTTGTGCCGTTGATTGAGAGCGATCGCATCCACGACCCCTACACCCAACAAGTCGCCCAAGCCTACCTTGACCCTCTCCTCGCCCAAAGCATCGATACCCTGATCTACGGCTGCACCCATTACCCCCACCTCGCCCCCGTCCTGCGTCGGATTCTCCCCCCCACCGTCCGCTGCATTAACCCCGCCACCTTTGTCGCCCAAGCGGCAGCGCGGGAACTCCACCTCATGGGCCTACACAACACCCAGCCCTTAGCCGTTGACCATCGGTTTGGGGTCAGCGGTGACCCGGCCACCTTTGCCCACTTGGCGCAAAAATGGCTCAATCGACCCCTTAACGTTGAAAAAGTCCACCTGCCGACGGTGCAGTCAGAATCTGCATCCGTTCAGCCGGTGGACTCAAGCGGGTGAGGAAAGGAACAGCGGGAATTGTCTTGATTCAATCAAGCCCCTGGGAAACGAGTCAGGCGCTCAGTGATACTCTCGGATCAATTAACCTTTTGGGGTGACTGATGTCCGGCTCCGTTTCCCACGCTGCGCCAATGTCAACAACAAGTAGACCAACAATAAGTAACTTGTGGCCATCATCAAAATCATCATCGGTGCGCCTCCACGGATAGGAATAGTAATCAGGTGGGGTTGAGAGGCTTGAGTTCGGCCAGTGGTGCGATCGCACCTCCTATCGCCGCGCTCAGTGAGCAACAGATATTTTCCAGCGTGCGATCGCAAGCACTAAGGGCACTTGCGTCAGGTTAACAATGGTGTATGATGAGGAGCGCCCTGACAAGCACCGCATCAGCATAATTACTCATCGTCAACCGTCTGAAGGGAGTGAAGTTGAACAAATCCCAACCGTTCTAATAATCAAATCGTTATTGGACGGTGAGGCCCCATCCCTCAGGATCAATGAGTTCGGGGAGTTCAGATCTTCTATCTTCGCAAGGCAATCAGGTCTGGATCAATTGAAGTAACCATAATCATTCGCGCTGTTTTGGTCAATCCAAACGGAGCAAATCATCATGGTGAACCCCAAACAATGGAACAATATCTGCGTTTGCGATTGCTCAGCATCTATTGCTTTGTTATCTCTTTACCATAACGGTAACTCGAATACAGCGCTACAAGCAGAATACCCTGACGCACCGCAGCTTAAATGAATTAACCTGCTCGTGACTCACACGGGGTGAAGTATGCCACCGCCCAACGTGTTGACCGTATGGATAAAATCTATGGAACCCTCACTACTAGACTAACATAAGAACTTGAATGCCGGAAAATTGCACCCCATAATTTTTGAAAATTTTAGCCGGTGCGATCGCCGCTGCCAGCCGAGGGGCGTGGCACACGTTAATCGGTGGGTTACGGCGGATTGCTAGATTGCAGTGATGGCGGGAGTTTAAGCCGCCTAGCCCACCCTACAATAAAGTCTCATTTTAGCTGTGCCATAATCCTAGGACATTTCCGCTGCTCAACCATCCGCTCCAAACGAGCCGCGTTCGGGGGTTCGTTCACCCCTTCAATCAGGCTAAACCCCTGGTGCTGTCTGGCGTTTCGTGAATTTTGCCTCAAGCGGTGCTCCGGTTTTGGGCTGGTGGGATGGATCATCTCCAGTTTGGCTCCAGTCCTGAGCAAGAACCGCCCCAAACTGAAGGGAAAACCCAAACGCTTTAATTGCCATTCACGATCAATATAGAGTATTTGTATTCATGTAAACCCTATTGGGATGTAGCGTCAAGGTGCTGGTATGATTCCGCTGCAACTGACCCTCAAACATTTTCTCAGCTACGGCGAGGCAACCCTTGATTTTCGGGGTTTACATACCGCCTGCATTTGTGGGGCGAATGGGGCGGGGAAATCTTCACTCCTCGAAGCGATGACCTGGG
Source organism: Spirulina subsalsa CS-330 (assembly GCF_028330765.1). Classification (GTDB taxonomy): domain Bacteria; phylum Cyanobacteriota; class Cyanobacteriia; order Cyanobacteriales; family Spirulinaceae; genus Spirulina; species Spirulina subsalsa_A. Next base: position 3,015 of record NZ_JAQMTY010000093.1, read on the forward strand.
TGCTGTGGGGGAAAAGCCGGGCCAGTAGTGATGATGATGTGATTCAAACCGGGGCGACATCGGTGCGGGTGGATTTTACGTTTATCAGTGGTGAGGTGACCTATCGGGTGATTCGATCGCGCCCTCGGGGCCGCAGTGGTGAGTTGCAATTTCAGGTAGATAGTGGTGAAGGTAATTTTCGACCGTTGACGGAGAAAGGGATACGGGCCACCCAAGATAAGATTATCGAGTTGCTGAAGTTGGACTATGACACCTTTGTGAATTCGGCCTATCTGCGCCAGGGACGGGCCGATGAGTTTATGTTGCGGGGGGCAAGCGATCGCAAAAAAATCCTCGCAGATATGCTGAAGCTCGACCAATACGAACGCCTGGCCGATCGCGCCAAAGAGACCGCCAAAGCCTTAAAAGTGAAACAAGCCGCCCTCCTGCCCCGCCTCGACCCCCTCACGGAGCGCATCGCCCAGCGAGGCGCGATCGCTCAACAGCAAACCGACATTGCCACCGCCCTGACGAGCCTCGAACAGCAGCACAGCCAGCAGCAACAGGAACTGAAGGAGTTACGCAAACAAAATCATGAGCGCGATCGCTGGGCAGAGCAACGCCATTGGCAAGAAAGCCGCCTCCGGGATTTTGACGCGGATCATCATCGCCTCCAACAGGATCACCAGGCCCTGACCCGACGGATGCAAACTCTAGAGGCCTTGTTAACCAATCAAGCGGCGATCGCCGCCAATCACCATCAACTCCAACAATGGCGCGACCAAGAAGCCACCCTCGCCAGTCAATACACCGCCGACCGAACCGCCCGCCAAGACCGCCAACGCCTAGAGCGCGACCTCAACCAAGCCCGCAACCAAATCCAACTCAATATCCGCGAAACCCAAACCCAACTCGCCGCCGTCGAAGCCCAACGCCGCGACCTTGATCCGCTCTTGAATCAGGCCGAGAGCATTGAGCAACGGTGTCAAGAATTAGCCGCCTGCCGTCAACGGGTGCAGAGGTTAGATCAACTCCAACTCCAAGTTTCACCCCTCCTCAAGCAGCACAATCAACTCGAAATCCAATTAAGCCAAGCAAGGGCAGAATTCACCGCCAAACGGCAGCAACTCCAGCGCGAACGGGAGACATTGCAGCATCAAAAGGCAGCGGGGGCGGGCTTGCGTCAAGAACTGCTAGCCGTGGGAGACCAATTAACCGCCCTGGATCATAAACGCACCTATCAAGAGCGGGTGCGGTCGAAAACCCAAGCGCAGCATGGGCGGCAAACGGGGCTAGAGGCAGAGTATCAGGCCTTGCAGCGGCGGATTGTGGAGCTAGAGCAAAAATGGCAGTTGTTGCAGCAACCGGGGGCGGATTGTCCCCTCTGCGATCGCCCCTTAGACGAGAGCGATCGCGCCCATGTCCTTGAAAAAAATCAAACCGAACAGGAACGGTATCGCGAACAACTGTGGCTGATTCAAGAACAACTCACCGACTGTCAGCAACTCCAAACCCGCCTCCAGGCCGAACAAGCGGAACTAGAGCGGGAACTCGCGGACTACGACACCCTCAGCCAACGGGTTAATACCCTCGATCATCGCCTCGAACGAATTGGCGAAATTCAAGAACGCCTCTGGGAGATTGAGGCTGAATTGCAAACCCTCGATGAAACCCTGGCAGCGGGTCACTATGCCCAAGACATTCAAACGGAATTGACCCAACTGCAAGCCACCCTCGCCGACTTAAACTACGACGAAAAAACCCACAGCCTCGCCCGCGATCAAGAACGCAAACTACAATGGGCCGAAGCCAAGGCCAACCAATTAAAAGAGGCCCAAAAAAAGCAGGCGGACTACGATCGCCTCATTCCGGAATTGCGCGATCGCCTCCAACAGGATCACCAAGCCCTCGCTGAACTCGAAACCACCTCAGACCTAGCCGCAGCAATCAAAGCCATTGACGATCGCCTCGCCCTCTTAGGTTACGATCACCAACACCATCAAGACCTACGGCAACAGATTCGCACCCATGAACAATGGGAACTCGACCATCACCACCTCCAAACCGCCCAAAACGACTACCCCCCCTTACAAACTCAAGCCACCCAAATGGCCCAACGTTTAGCCGAGCAGGAGCGCGATCGGCAAACCCTCGTGCAGGAACTCGCCACCCTGCTTGAACAGATGCAAACCCTGCCGGACTATCGCCCCGCAATTGAGCGTCTAGAGCAGGAGATTCACAGCCGCCAAAGTCAACTGGATGACCTCAAACGTCAACAGGGAAAAATAGACCAACAACTCGAAGAACTGATCCAAGTGGAGCAAGATCACAACACGATGCAAGGGGAATTAAAGCAGTTAAAGCATCAGATTCGGGTCTATGACGAGTTGGGAAAAGCCTTTGGTAAAAATGGGATTCAGGCGTTGATGATTGAGAATTTATTGCCTCAATTGGAAGCGGAAACCAATGGGATTTTGACGCGCTTAACGGGGAATCAACTCCATGTGCAGTTTGTCACCCAGCGGGCAGGGAAGGGGTCAAGTTCTCGGAAAAAGCAGACGAAAATGATCGACACCCTCGATATTTTAATCGCCGATGCCCAGGGAACGCGCCCCTACGAAACCTATTCGGGGGGGGAGAGTTTTCGGATTAATTTTTCGATTCGGTTGGCATTGGCGAAATTGTTGGCCCAGCGATCGGGGGCGGCGTTGCAGATGCTGATTATTGATGAAGGGTTTGGAACCCAGGACGGGGATGGGTGCGATCGCTTAGTGGCGGCAATTAATGCGATCGCGCCGGATTTTGCCTGTATTCTCACTGTTACCCACATGCCCCAATTTAAAGAGGCCTTTCAACATCGCATCGAAGTGACGAAAGGCGCAAATGGATCATATTTGACCCTCGCCAGTTAAGCCACGTTTCCCCCACTGTCCCCGCCGATTCCTCCTACTCACCCAGATGATTGATTCAACATCCCCATGACCCAACCCGATTCCCCCACCCCGATTAAAATTCTGCATCTTTCGGATATTCACCTCGGCAGCGGCCTCAACCATGGCCGGATTAATCCTGAAACGGGGTTAAATTCACGCCTAGAGGATTTCGTGCAAACCCTGCGAACTTGTATCGATCGCGCCCTGGCCGAGTCGGTGGATTTAGTGCTGTTTGGCGGGGATGCCTTTCCCAATGCCACCCCGTTACCCTATGTCCAGCGGGAGTTTGCCACCCAGTTCCGGCGTTTGGCCGATGCCGGGATTCCTACGGTTTTATTGGTGGGTAATCATGATCAACAGGCCCAGGGTGTGGGGGGCAATAGTTTATCGATTTATCGCACCTTGGCCGTGCCGGGGTTCATCATTGGGGATGCGATCGCCACCCATACCATCCCCACCGCCCACGGCCCGATCCAAATCATCACCCTGCCCTGGCTCAACAATGCCACCCTGCTCACCAAACCGGAAACCGCAGGCCTCGCCATGGATGAGGTCAACCAAAAACTGATCGACCGCTTACAACTCGTCCTTGAAGCCGAAATTCGTCAATGTGACCCGACCCTGCCCACGGTGCTCCTCGCCCATGTGATGGCCGATCGCGCCACCCTAGGGGCCGAGCGGTTACTCGCCGTGGGCAAGGGGTTCACCCTGCCGGCGAGCCTCTTCATTCGCCCGGAACTGGACTATGTGGCCCTCGGCCATGTCCATAAACACCAAAACCTCAACCCCAACAATGATCCGCCGATCATCTATCCCGGCAGTATTGATCGGGTGGATTTTAGTGAGGAAAAGGAAGAGAAGGGCTATGTGGTGGTGACGGTGACGAAGGGATCGGTGCAATGGGACTTTTGCCCTGTGGAGGTGCGCCCCTTCCGGACGATTAAGCTCGATGTGTCCAGCCTTGATGACCCCCAAACGGCGATTGTGCGGGCGATTCAAAAGGCTCCGATCACCGATGCGGTGGTGCGCTTAATCTATCAAATTCGCCCGGAACAATTGGATCAGGTGGATACCAAAGCGTTTCATGAGGCGTTAGCGATCGCCCATCACTACAGCATTCGTCCGGAGTTGGTGAGTCAGTTGGTGCGTCCCCGTGTGCCGGAACTGAATGCGGCGCGATCGCTTGACCCCATCGAAGCCCTGCAAACCTATTTAGATAACCATGAATCATTACAGACTTACAGCAAGGCGATGCTCGCCGCGGCCGAACACCTGTTAAGCGCGGAGGAGGGTGAAGCGATCGCGCTGCCCCTCTTTGCCCAGCACGATTAATCCTTTCGTTACCAATTTGGTAACCGGCGCTGCCTGCTATCCGAAGTCGCCCATAGTGGAGTTGAAGTGTAGCACTGTTGCCTTGGAGGTTCCCCATGCGTTCTGCATCCCGTCCCCTGATCCGCTCGTTACAATCCCTCACCCTAACGGGGGTGAGCCTCTTGGCTTTGGCCAGTTGTGGCGCGGCTCCCTCGCTGGAATCAAACGTGGCGGGTGATGTTGCCCTGGAGCAGACAGAATCAGCCAGTGCCCCTCCCAATGCGGCGAGTGTTGAGGGCGAACCCGCCCCCACAGCCACGCTACCCCAATTAATTAAACGGGCGGAGGTGACTCTGGCGGTGGATTCCTTAGGGACGGCGTTGGATGAACTGACGGCATTGGTGCGGCAACGGCAGGGGGATGTGTTGACGTTGGAATTGAATGAGGGCGATCGCCGCTCACCCCAGGCATTTTTACAGGTGCGCATTCCCCAAGCGGAGTTAGAGCGGACAATTGAGGATTTACAGGCGATTGGCACCATCCGTCAGCAACGGATCACCGCCGAAGATGTGAGCAATCAACTGGTGGATTTGGAGGCACGGCTGCGGAATTTGCGGCGCACGGAAACGAGTTTGTTAGAGATTATGGAGCGATCGGGTTCGATGGCGGATGTGTTGACGGTTGCCAAGGAAGTGAGTGCGGTGCGCCAACAGATTGAGCAAATCGATGCCCAGGCTAGCCATCTCCGCAATCAAGTGGCATTTTCCACCTTGACGATGACCTTAGAAACGACTGCGATCGCCCCTTCCACCCGCCCGCCCCTCTCCTCCCAATTGGGCACAACCTGGCAGCAGGCCAGCGATTCCCTCCAGGGCGTTACCCTCGGATTCCTGCGCTTGGGGGTGTGGCTGTTGGTCTACAGCCCCTATTGGCTGGGCATTGGTGCGATCGCTTGGGCGGTGCGACGACGGCAAGGTGCGATCGCCCCACCCATTACCACGGATTCCGATGCGCCCCTGAATTAGGCTGCTCCTATTGCCCATCATCGAAAATTTGGGTAGAAACCCCGTCCTTCTAGGACGGCTTGATGTTAGTATAATCCTTGGTCAACGACCCACCCGAGACGATGGATCAGACAGCCTACACGAGCGAAGTCCAGTTGTACTGGCGGCGCAGCAAAA
>NZ_JAQMTY010000094.1 GCF_028330765.1 Spirulina subsalsa CS-330
TGGTTGGGTAAGCATCGCCGTTTAAGTAAAGACTATGAGCGCCTTCCCCAAATGAGTGAGTGTTTCGTCTATCAAGCCATGACCTCTTTAATGCTCAAACGCCTTACTGTTTAATCTTTTCTTTACAGATACCTTCTAGAATTTATTGAAGAACTAATTTCAATATTTGATAAATACATTAACACACAAGAATTCCATTTTGGATTAGAATCCCTCAGACAAATACTCAAAGAAGCAAAGAAAAAGAAATCACTTCCGTTTGTAATGGACGAGGAGGATCATATATTAATAGAAAATTTCTCACAATTTTATATAAGACCTATATACCTATTCAAGGATTCAAGTCATATTTTTGATAATGAGTTAAGTGTTCTAGAAATTATTTCAAAATACACAATTATTGATGAAAATCAAGAGATAAAAAATTATTCTTTTATTGATTCGCAGAGCGATTTGTTTATTCAAGCCTCAGATATTTTTGTTGGTTTAATGGGCAAGTTTTTCAGTTATATAAATACCAACACAAGAGAAAATATAATTGGTGATTTTGAATCACTATCTGAAAGACAATTCAACAATATTGATGCTCTTATAGATTTGATAGATAAATCTAATGATAAGAATGTTGCATTCTTGCATTCAATAGATAGTTACGAAGAGCTAGCGAAAATGAGTTTAATAGATGAAATTAGACGTAGAAAACACGCATAACAACCCGGTTGGAGCGGACTGTTGAGAGATCTCAGTAGTAAGTGCGATCGCCCATCTTGTAGAGTGCCGTAATGAAATGTAACGCACCTTCTAGAAATCAGTACAGACGCGGCATAACAATTCAAATGCAGCGGACGATTTGCTATGCTTTAAAAAGGCTTTACATCCTAAAAAAACGTAATAACTATGAAATGGCGATTAACCCTGATGGAAAAATAGTTGCTAGTGGAGGTGATGATGGCAGAGTAAAACTGTGGGATGTAAAAAATAAAACACAAACAGGTGAGTTATCGGGACAGAATAAACCTGTAATGTCCGTCAGCTTTAGCCCTGATGGAAAGTTACTTGCTAGTGGCAGTAAAGACTATACTGTAAAAATATAGCAAGCTAGGTAGAAATGAAATTAGTATGCTAGCCCTGAGTTATCCACACATCGAGAAGCTAGAGAATCAGCCTGCACGATTACAGCGATCGCCACGTGTTCGAGTCGCACAAATTGTCATGGATTATCTTGCCTATGGTTGGTCTGTCGAGGAAATATGCCGACAGCACCTTTACTTAAAACCAGCCGAAGCTCATGCGGCAATGGGCTACTATTTTGACCATCAGGAAGAAATCGACCGAGAAATCACCCAAGAATGGGAGCAGGTGCAAACTAGTACAACCCAAGTAGCTAGATCACCTTTTTACACCAGAATGAAAGCTAGAGGGCTGCTGTAAGTGGCTATTGCTTTGTATATGGATGTTCATATTCCTCAAGCTATTACTGATCAGTTGCGCCGTCGAGGTGTAGATATATTGACGGCATTTGAAGATGAATGCAACGAACTCGCTGATGATCAGCTTTTGTTAAGGGTAACTCAACTCAATCGAGTTCTGTTTACCCAAGACATTCGATTTCGCGTTTTAGCCGAAATCTGGCAAGTAGAAGGAAAGCAGTTTTCTGGACTAATCTTCGGTCATCAACTTGGAGGTACGATTGGTCAGTTTGTCAGAGATTTAGAATTGATTGCCAAAGCCTCAGAACCCGATGAATGGATGAATGCAGTTGAGTACATCCCGTTCAAGTGAAAGACAAAACACATAACGTTAGCTTGCTTTTGCCACAGTGCTATCAAGTGGGTGAACGTCAGAGGTTAAGTGGTTTGATAGCGATCGCACCTAAATGATCGCCATTTTGCAAATCATTGTTGAGTGCGATCGCTGTCCAGTATTATGCGGCGGGGAGCGATCGCCGCCCTATGGGTTCTACGGTAACCGTCTGAATCGGCTTTTCATCGAGCAACAATTGGCGAATCAACCGAGCCGCCACCCGCTGCACTAGACCATTGGCGATCTGTTGTCCCATCTCCTGCATTTCATGTTTGGCGAGCAATTGGGGGAGCAGGGGCAAGATTGCCATCGGATCAAAACCTTGGGTTTCGCGGAGAATTTCAAAAATGTTTTTGAGATGTTCAAAATTACTTTGAGCGTCTCCCTCCTGTAAATCTCCCGGCATTTCCACCGCTTTTAAGCCCACCTGCTGCCGGACGAGAGAGGACATATTAAAAAAGGTGCGGCGGCTGTAAGTATCCACGGCTTGAATGATCTCATCGGCAAGACGTTCGCGGATGAAGGTACCGCGATCGGAAAAGAGAAAATCTAAGGTTTGAGATAACACCTGCTCGAAATCATAATCAGCGGAATTGCGGGCATTACGGAGGAGATTTTCGAGGCGATTCCAGCGAAAGCCACCATCTTTAAACAGAAGACCTTTTAAAGAGTTGCGTAATTCAGGGGATGGATCGGTAAGGAGGCGTTTTGCAACGTAGGGATAGGCTTTACTGAGCACTTTAAAATCCGGTTCAATGCCGATCGCAATCCCTTCGAGCGTCACCAATGAGCGAATAATCAAGGCATAGTAGGCCGGAACTTGGAACGGAAATTCATACATCATTTCCGACATTTGATCGGTGATGCTCTTGAAATTCAACTCCGCCACACTGGCCCCTAGAGCGTTACCAAATACCTGACTGAGGGCAGGAATGATCGGCTCTAGATCGGTGTCGGGGGTGAGAAAGTCGAGTTTCACATAGTCATGGGCGAGGGCTTCAAAATCACGGTTGACGAGATGGACGATCGCTTCAATCAGGCCGTAGCGTTGATAGGGTTTGATCCGGCTCATCATGCCGAAATCGAGGTAGGCGAGTTTGCCGTCGGGGGTGGCGAGGAGGTTGCCGGGGTGGGGGTCGGCGTGGAAAAAGCCATGTTCAAGGAGTTGGCGCAGGGAGCAGGCGACCCCCACTTCTACGAGGTAGGTGGCATCGATGTTTTGGGCTTGGATGGCGGGGATGTTGGTGAGTTTGGTGCCTTCGATCCATTCCATGGTGAGGACGCGCCGCCCGGTGTAGTCCCAATAGATGGAGGGGATGTAGATTTCGGGGAGGTAGTCATAAAGGCGGGCGAATTCTTCGGCGTTGCGGCCTTCTTGGCTGTAGTCCATTTCTTCAAAGATGCGTCCGGCGAATTCGTCGGCGATGCCGATTAAGTCGCTGCGGATGCGTTTGATGTTGGCTTTGGCCCAGAGGGCGAGGCTGCGCATGATGTAGACATCGAGGGTGATGCGGCGCAGGAGGTCGGGGCGTTGGACTTTGACGGCGACGGTTTCGCCGGTTTTGAGTTTGCCTTTGTAGACTTGGCCGAGGGAGGCGGCGGCGACGGGTTGGGAGGAGAGTTCGGCGTAGATGGCTTCGGGGCGATCGCCCAATTCTTCTTCAATAAATCGATAGGCGATCGCATTGTCAAAGGGCGGCAATTGATCCTGCAACCGCGCCAACTCCTCCATATAGATCGCCGGGACTAAATCGGGGCGCGTCGAGAGGGCTTGCCCCACTTTGATATAGGTGGGCCCTAATTTGGTGATGGTGTCGCGCAGTTGCACCGCTCGGCGGCGTTTCTTTTTCTCTGCCGATCCGGTCACTTTGTCCCACCACAGCAGCAATCCAAACCATAGGAAGGGAACCAATATATCCCACAGTCGCCCCAACACCTGGAACGGTCGCTGGCGATAAAAGGACATGATCGCCTCAGGATCGTAATGCCCAATTTCGCGCCGCATGGGATCTTGATCGCTTGGGACGGTGAATTGTTGTTGAAGGGAAGAGAGGGAAGCCTCAGCCATGGGTTCTACCGGTGCGCATTAAGGATTGAAATATATTGTAACAATTTGTTTTCCCGGATCTTCAGCCCCTCAACCCAAAACCGGATCTTTGACCCTGTTCCTCCACTAGGCGATCTCCGGGGGGAGGGTGCGATCGCGCCTCATCCGGTTTCCCTAGACACAGCTTCACCCATGCTGAATAGAATCGAGGTAAATGGAAACCATGATGATGCTAACTATTCCTGAAACACAAAAATTGTGGCAGCCTTTTGCTAATGCATTAGAGACCCCCTCGAATGGGGAAGAGTACCAAAATCTAGTTGATTGGCTCGATCAACTCATCGATGAAGTCGGGGAAGATAAACAACATTCCCTTGCTCCAAGGATTTCATTCCCTGAACGAAAAAATGATATCCACTAAACTTTACCGTCGCGCCAAATCTCCCACGTTAAAATAAGCAATAATCTTTCCCTATCACGCCGATTCACCATGTTCTTGGCAACCAATCTCCTCATTGACAACCTTGTCCAACAACTCACCCAAGGCTATCGCCGCACCTATGGGGGGTGGAAATCGGAATACGCCGAGATCATTGCCTGGGCAGCAGCCATGGCCCTGGAAAATATCGCCAACAGCGATGCCCTGTATCACAACGTTGAACACACCATTTTTGTCACCCTCGTCGGTCAAGAAATTCTGCGCGGCAAACATATTAAAGAAGGCGGAACCACCCCCGAAGATTGGCTACACTTTCACATCGCCCTGCTCTGCCACGACATCGGCTACGTCAAAGGCGTATGCCAACCCGACGACCCCCTCCACTACCAATACGCCACCGGCATCGGCGACAGTAAAATTCAACTGCCCCCCGGTGCTAGCGATGCCAGCCTCGCCCCCTACCATGTCGATCGCGGCAAACTCTTTGTTCAAGAGCGGTTTGGGGGTCACAAACTGATTGATGCGGAATTACTCAAAGAAAGCATCGAACTCACCCGCTTTCCTGTTCCCGCCGATGAAGACCACAAAGACACCTATCACTATCCCGGTCTGGTGCGAGCGGCAGATTTAATCGGCCAACTCAGCGACCCCCGCTATCTCCAAAAAATTCCCGCCCTTTTCTATGAGTTTGAAGAAATCGGCACTAATCAATTTTTAGGCTACAAAACACCGGGGGATCTCCGTGCCAACTATCCTAGTTTCTATTGGAAAGCGGTTCACCCTTACTTACCGACGGCGCTGAAATTCCTCAACCTCACCCAATCCGGTAAACAGATTATCGCCAACCTCTACGCCACGGTGTTCCGGGTTGAACATGAACAAGATCCCGAAGTCCAAAAGCCCACGCCAGATTCCGTTGCTGCATAGGCCGAATGTTCCCCGGTTCGTCCTGCGACCAGGCTGAACCGGGGGAATCATAAGCTCAGGGGCGCAGGTGGGCTACGCCAAGACGGGTTCAGTATTGAAGAACGTCAGGGCAATTTCATTGCTGATATTGTTGATTGACCCTTGCATTTGGTCGAGGAACTCATGGAGGCCGTCTTCAATGACATCCTCAATCACTAAATATCCTAATTGTGCCGATAATCTTCCTAGGGCGCGTTCTGGGGAGCGGTTCCAGGTTCCCATCGGGGTTTGGGTGATTTCGTAGAGGGATTTTTCGGTTTGGGAAATGCAGAAGTTAATCGAGCGGGGGAAGTGGCGATCGAGGATCAGGAATTCTGCGATCGCCGTCGGATTAATCCGGTTTTGCTGCTTACGATACATTTCATAGGCGCTCGCCGACTTCAACAACGCGATCCACTGCAACTGATCCAAAGGCGTTCCCACCCAATCCGCCGACGGCAGCAGAATAAAATACTTCACATCCAGGATTCGCATCGTTTTATCCGCCCGCTCCAACAAACGCCCCATCTTGCCAAAATGCCAGCCCTCATTGTGGGTCATCGTCGCATCCATCACCCCCGCAAACCGATGGCTATAGCGCTTCACCTGGGCAAACAAATCCGGCATCATGTCAATATGCTTAACCGACTCGGCATCCTTCACCATCAGGTAAAAATTATTCACGTCCTCCCACATTTCCGAGGAGATAATTTCACGAATGGAGCGGGCATTTTCCCGCGCCACCCGCAACGCCGAGAGAATTGAGTTGGGATAGTCCGGATCAAAGGTGAGAAACTGAATCACATTTTCAGCCGTGGCCTCGCCGTAACGCGCTTTAAAAAACTCTGAATCGCCCGTCGTAATCACCAGCGGATGCCATTGCTGCGCTAAATGACTGGGCAAATCCAGCATCAAATTCAAATTCACATCCACAAACCGCGCAATATTGTCCGCCCGCTCAATGTAGCGATTGAGCCAATAGATCGAATTCGCAACACGACTTAACATAACCAACATCGGGTAAATCTTTCTCAACTTTACCCTAATGGCATTGGCGCAACGGAGCTGTTAACTGAGAACAAACAGCCCATTTTGCCGAGTGCAGCGTCAAGACTTACGATTCGGATTGTCTTGAATGTCCAACGCTCAACGTGACGGTGCGTTACGCTTCGCTAACAGCACCCTACAAACATCCTAATTCTTGGCATTGACGCTGTACTAGATTCAGCGGTGCTCTACCCCAGTTTTAGGGAATTGACCGGCACTTCATCCCACGATTCCACCGTCCGCAGTTGGGCCGTCCATCCCGCCGCTTTCTGGCTATCCGTCAAATTGTCCACGAACGAAGCATGGCAATCTTCAGCGGCTTTTTGATCGCAGCAGGCAATGCAGGCATGCACCATGCCCGACGGGTCGAGTTGTTCATTAATCCAAATCGTCATAAGGAGGTGAGACCGATCCACAGCGTATTTCATCCTAGCCTGTTCACGCTGATTTTTCGAGGCAGGCGATCGCGCCCCGACTCAGAAACACTATGGCAGTGGTCGATATCGTGAGGACGGGCAAGGGGCTTAAGCCCCTTGTTCCTAGACACACCCTTGTCCTAGGCAACCTGACTACAGCTATATTTCTGATCTTTAGCAGAGACGTTGGTGGGTTTTGGGGTCGAAGAAGTGAATTTTATCGGGAGCGATCGCAAACCAGAGCACGTCTCCCAATTGCACCGGATGATCGGGGGGGATGCGAATCCGGATCGGGGCTTGGGGAAATTCCATCAGGTGCGCCGTGAGGTAGGTGTCATTGCCGAGGGCTTCGACGAGTTCGACTTTGACGGCGATGTTTTTGGTGGCGGCGGGGCTGAGGTGGAGGTGTTCGGGGCGAATGCCGAGGAGGAGGGTATGGCCGCCGTAGGATGCGAGGCGATCGCCCCATTCAGGGGGTAAGGTATAGCGGAATTGTCCTAAAACCAGGGTACTCGGCGCACTGATCTGCACTGGGAGAAAATTCATCGGCGGCGACCCGATAAACTCCGCGACGAAGCGGTTGGCGGGGTTGTTGTAGAGTTCGAGGGGGGGCGCGATCTGTTGCAGTTCGCCGCCGTTCATGACGGCGATGCGATCGCCCATGGTCATCGCTTCAGTTTGGTCGTGGGTGACGTAGATCGTCGTGATGCCGAGGCTGCGCTGGAGTTGGACGATCTGGGCGCGGGTTTCGTTGCGGAGTTTCGCGTCCAAATTTGACAGGGGTTCATCCATCAAAAACACTTGAGGATTACGGGCGATCGCTCGCCCCAAGGCCACCCGCTGCTTTTGTCCCCCCGAAAGCTGTTTCGGCAGCCGGGTTAATAATTCTTCAATTTGCAACTGTTGCGCCACCGCCTGCACGCGGGCGGCCACCTGTCGCTCCTGCTCCGATTGATAGCGTAGCGCCGCCGGTAATGACCGCGTGGCCGCCCCTAACCACTCTCGCCCCCAATGGTTCAATGCGGCTTTGGTGTTGGGGTGGGCGATGCTGCGGCGCAGGCCAAAGGCGATGTTATCAAACACCGTCAGATGGGGATAGAGGGCGTAGCTTTGGAACACCATGGCGATATCTCGGTCTTTAGGGGGGAGGGTGTGAATGGTGCGATCGCCCACCGTGATACTACCCGCCGTCTGAGTTTCTAACCCCGCCAAGATCCGTAATAACGTGCTCTTGCCACAGCCCGACGGCCCCACCAAGACCATGAACTCACCATCCCGAATCTGCAAATCAATTCCCCGTAGCACATTGACAGCCTGATTTTTTGCTCCCGATTGGCTCGGAAACTGCTTATAAATCTTGTCAAGAACAACCTCTGCCACCGTACTTTTTGCCCCTAGGAACCGTCGTTCATTTTAGTGTGATTCGGGAGTCTCTGGCGAAAATCCCCATCCCCCCCATGAGAAATATAGGATTCTCACGGTAGGCTATGATCTGAAATTCTGATCCGACTCACTCACACACACGTTCAATACTGGAGTCATTCCTGTGACATTACGCTGGTTGACACTTTCGCTCTTGGGCCTTGTCCTTTGGGCATCTCCTGCCGAAGCCGGTCGGCTGACCTCCTGGCAATTTGATCATCGTGCCAATCAATTACGGTTTACCACTGATGACGGGGTACAACCCACTGCCAAACTGATTGCCAACCCGGCCCGGTTGATTATTGATTTACCGGGTACGATCCTCAGCCGCCCCACCGTCACCCAACGGGTGGGAGGCACGATTCGCGAGGTGCGGATTGGTCAATTTAACGCCAGTACCACCCGCCTGGTGATTGAACTTGCCCCCGGCTATACCCTCGATCCGGAACGGGTGGAATTTCGCGGCACATCGGATCGGCAGTGGCAAGTGACGTTGCCGCCACCGGAGCGGATTGATCTCAACCAAAGTCCAGTGACGGGGTTGGATAATTTTCAAGTGACTCAAAATGGCTTTTTTGTGCGGTTGGCGGAGCTAGCCCAGCCCCAAGCGACGGTGCGCCGCAGTGGCGATCGCAAGGAAATCGCGGTGTCAATTCGCGGTAATCGCATCCCCGACAATCTCCAAAACCAAACCATTTTGATCAACCGCTACGGTGTGGACACGATCCGGTTTGAACCCGACGCGATCCGGCTTACGGTTGCTGCCGATGGCCCGGATTGGCGGGCGGCGGTGAGTCGGGCCGGGATTGCGATCGTCCCCAGTGGCGGCCAGGTGCTCAACGGCGATCGCACCACCGTCCCCCTCCCCAGCGATGAACAGGTCGTCCAAATTCCCGTCCCACCCCCAGAGCGCACCACCCCCACCTCCCAACGCCCCACCGCCAATCCGGGAGATTTCCGCGTTCCCAATGCCCGCATCCTCACCACCATCGACCCCGGCCACGGTGGCCGCGATCCAGGCGCGATCGGGATTGGGGGGCTTCAGGAAAAAGATGTCGTCTTGCCGATTTCCTTGGAAGTGGCCCGGATTTTGTCCGAGGCCGGAGTTAGCGTATTGATGACGCGATCCGATGATCGATTTATCAGCTTGCAAGAACGGGCAGTCATGGCCAATCGCGCCCGCTCCACCCTATTTGTCAGCATTCACGCCAACGCCATCAGCATGAGCCGCCCCGATGTGAATGGGGTCGAAACCTACTACTTCAGCAGCCGGAGTCGTAACTTTGCCGCCACCGTCCATCAGTCCATCCTCAGTCAGATCCGGATTGGCAATCGGGGCGTAAAACAGGCGCGGTTCTACGTGTTGCGCAATACCTCAATGCCATCGATTTTAGTCGAAGTGGGGTTTGTGACCGGGGCCCAGGATGCGCCGCGTTTGGCTGATCCGGCCTTTCGGGATCAGATGGCGCGGGCGATCGCTGACGGCATCCTGCGCTACGTCAGCGATAACTATTAATAAAGGGGACAATCACCAATTCTCATCACAGCCGGAATCGTCCACCGGACTGCCGAGATAGCGACCCCACGCAAGTTTGAATAATCAGGACTTACGCAGGGACACACACAAACAAGGGGCTTAAGCCCCTTGCCTCAACGAAAAACTGAAAGATTGGCCAGAAATTTGCGTAAGTCCTGACAATACCCGTCTGCGCCCAGAATTGCGACACCTCCCCCGCAACACGATACAATTTGCCATGGACGGGCTTGGGGCCCGCACCGTGCAGTGTTCGCGAAAACGGCTTAAATTTTTATGGATTTGTCTAACGATCTTGCCGCGCAGCTTAATGCTGGGGCAATTCTTCCGGAAGGGCTGGTGATCGTCACGTTGATGGCTGTGCTGGTCATTGATCTGATTGTGGGGCGCAAAGCGTCATCCTGGCTTCCCTATGTGGCGATCGCGGGCCTATTCGCCACCGTCGCCGCCCTCGTCTTGCAATGGGATAATCCTAACCCCCTTGCCTTCTTCGACAGTTTCAACAGTGACGACCTCAGCGTCATTTTCCGAGGCATCATCGCCCTGTCCACGGTGATCACGATCCTGATGTCGATCCGCTACATCGAACAATCAGGAACCTCCCTCGCGGAGTTCATGGCGATCATGCTTACCGCCACCCTCGGCGCGATGTTCCTCTCTGGGGCGAATGACCTGGTGATGATCTTTGTGTCCTTGGAAACCTTGAGTATTTCCTCGTACCTGATGACGGGCTACACCAAGCGCGACCCCCGTTCCAACGAAGCCGCCTTGAAATATCTCCTGATCGGCGCGGCCAGTTCAGCGATTTTCCTCTATGGCGTGTCCTTGCTCTACGGGCTATCCGGGGGAGAAACGAACCTCGCCCAAATTGCGGCCCAGTTGGCCCAAGGCGATAGTGACCAAGCCTTGGGGTTAGCGATCGCCCTCGTCTTTAGCATCGCCGGGATTGCCTTTAAAATCTCCGCTGTCCCCTTCCACCAATGGACTCCCGATGTCTACGAAGGCTCCCCCACGCCGGTGGTGGCCTTCCTCTCCGTCGGCTCCAAGGCGGCCGGGTTTGCCCTCGCCCTGCGGATGCTCCTCACCGCCTTTGAATCCGTCACGGTGGAATGGCATTTCATCTTCACCGCCCTCGCCATCCTGAGCATGATCCTGGGTAACGTCGTCGCCCTCGCCCAAACCAGCATGAAACGGATGCTCGCCTATTCCTCCATCGCCCAAGCCGGGTTTGTGATGTTGGGGATGATCGCCGGAACCGAAGCCGGATACGCCAGCATGGTGTTTTATCTGCTGATTTACCTGTTCATGAACTTGGGCGCGTTTACCTGTGTGATTCTCTTCTCCCTGCGCACCGGGACGGATCAAATCAGCGACTACGCCGGACTCTATCAAAAAGATGCCCTCTTAACCTTGGCGTTGAGCATTTGCCTCCTGTCCCTCGGTGGGATTCCCCCCATGGCGGGCTTCTTTGGCAAGATTTATCTCTTCTGGGCCGGTTGGCAAGCGGGTCTCTATGGCTTAGTGTTGCTGGGCTTGGTCACCAGTGTGATCTCGATTTACTACTACATCCGCGTCGTTAAGATGATGGTGGTGAAAGAGCCGCAGGAAATGTCCGATGCGGTGCAAAATTACCCCCCGATCCGCTGGAATTTAACGGGGATGCGCCCCTTACAAGTGGGGATTGTGTTTTCCTTGATCACCACCTCTTTGGCGGGGATTTTGTCGAATCCGCTGCTCACCTTGGCGAATAATTCGATCACCCAAACGGACTTATTCCATGTGGCTAATGCTGCGGCAGTGGAGACTGTGGCCCAGGTTGCGGAGGACGCTGATCCTGTGGCGCAATAAGCTCTAACGGCCCCATCAATCTGGCATTATCATGAAAAGGCTTGATCTCGGTCAGGCCTTTTTTGCACTCTGATGGCATCTTCACTTTTAGGACTAGCAGCGGGATATGGCGATCTTGACCCTCGATCAACGCAATTACTACTATGTGCTAGAGGCCGAGCGCACGGGGATTCACAAGTCGATTTTGGCGGCGTTGGATCAGGTGCAGCGATCGCCTACCCTCGAAGGTGATGAAACAGGCCTCGGCGTGACCCACACAGACCCGCCCCTTGATACCTTTGCCCTCCAAGTCCAATACGCCGCCAACACGATCCGCACCCTCACCGATCGCCTCATTGACCAGGGTTGGAAAAGTAGCGATCTTTGGGAGGCGGCCCAGGGGCGGTACAGCGATCGCTTCCTCGCCGTCATTGCCGGCGGCTATACCCCCGCCGTAGAAGATACCGCCGTGGGAACCCTCGCCACCTGCGACCCGACCGCGTTGCAAAATGCCTATCTCGACGACATCGAGCAAGACTGGACTCCCGAATCCCAAGCCGAGCTAGACCCGCAACTCTTGGCCCTGATTGATCGCATCCCGGAATATTATTTGGGTCTGTCCCACCAACGGCGGGGCTTAATTGAAGTGGTGCGGATTTGGCGCAAACTGGACAGCCAAGGGGCGGCGGTGGAATCCCTTGCCCGCGAAACAAAGCAATCGATCCAGCAGTTTGCCGAAGATGATCTTGATATCGCCCTTAAACAATTCATCCAACGGATTTCGCCCTATTACGCGGGTTTTCCTCATCAGCGGGAAGCCCTGCTGCGGTTGACGCAATATTGGCGACAATTACCGAGCCGGTCAGCCGCGATCGCCTCCCTGGCCGAAAGCACCCGCCCGGATTCTGACCTCTATCTGTTCGACCCCGCCCTGCTCGACTTTACCCAACGCATCCCTCGCTATTACGAAGGCACGGGGGCGCAACGGAACGCCCTCACCGAAGGGTTTCGGGTCTGGCGACAGTTGAATTCACGACAAACGGCCCTCGCTGCCTTGGGGATTGACCCGGAACGTCTCAACGCGGCGGGATCGGATCAAGGGGCGTTAAGTGCGATCGCCACGGAACTCGATCGCGAACTGCTCAACTTCGTGCGCCGCATCCCCCTCGCCTACCGCGAAACCCACCAACAACGCGAAGCCCTGATCCGTCTTGTCCAACTCTGGCGCGGCCTGAAAACCCGTGAGCAAACCCTGAGCGCCCTCACCGACGACCTCAAACGCCTCGAACAAAACCCCCCCGCCATCGAAACCCCCGCCCTGATCATCCCCCAACGCCCCGATCGCTGGACACCCCAAACCATTGAACTCACCCTCAGCATCGTCCCCAACGGCAATTTCACTTGGACGGAAGCCACCCAAGGCGGCACGCGGATGCCCACCAGCCAAACCACCGTTGATGCGATCGTCCGGATTGCAGAACTGGCCCAACGGGCCCGCGATCGCGTCAATCGTCCCTTCCTCATCACCAGTTGGTACCGCCCGCCCCACATCAACCGCGCCGTCGGTGGAGTCAGCAACAGCCGCCACATCGTCGGCGATGCGATCGATTTCGTCTGCGAAGGGTTGAGCGGCAATCAACTCTACTGGCTCCTTGACCCCTGGTGGCCCGGCGGTCTCGGTCGCTATACCCGATTTCCCCACCTCTGCCACATCGATGCCCGCAGCTATCGCGCCCGCTGGCGACATTAGCCCATCCTCCCCGAAATGCTGCCCCCCTTGTCGAGGTTTACAACAAACAACTAAGCTAGATGGGGGGATGGGGGATTCTTTGCCCTCTTCATCCTGTTGAAATTAACCTTTCAACCTCACTAAACTTCAATAATCTCAACGCAATTTTTATGCTGAAGCACATCATTTCTACCCTCAAGCAAGCAGCACCAGCTACCAACGCGGTTCAAGCCCACTGCGACGGCCCCTGCGGCGTTTACGATCCCTCAGCAGCCCGGATCACGGCTGAAGCCGTATTATCCATGACCAAGAAGATTTTGGACTTGCAATCTGACGGTGATGCTGTGAAGTACCAAAACACCCTCTCGCGCTACATCGCCATCAAAGAAGAGCAAGCCCAAAAAACCAAAGAAGAATTGCTCATCCTCTGGACGGACTACTTCAAACCCGTTCACCTCGAACAATTCCCCGACCTCCACGACACTTTCTGGAAAGCCACCAAACTC
This sequence comes from Spirulina subsalsa CS-330, assembly GCF_028330765.1. Classification (GTDB taxonomy): domain Bacteria; phylum Cyanobacteriota; class Cyanobacteriia; order Cyanobacteriales; family Spirulinaceae; genus Spirulina; species Spirulina subsalsa_A. The sequence continues at coordinate 13,716 of NZ_JAQMTY010000094.1, forward strand.
TGCTCCGCCTGCAAAGTGGAAGTGAGCAAAGAGCACGCCGAAGAACTGATGGCGGCGGTGCAAAAGATTCACACCATGTTCTGGAGCAGCAAAGGCAAAGACGTGGCTTGGGTCACCGCTAGCTAAATCACTCAACCCTCAGGGGGTGTAATTCCGCCTGATGGATGGACGCAGGGATAGTCGCTGGGCTATCCCTACTTTTTTGGGACTGGGGGCGATCGCATCACATGGCATTACCAGACTGTTCCGGATGGGAATTTGGCCGGTGGGTCTTGCGGCGGCGGCGGCGGTTCCGGGTGGAGGGGCGATCGATGCTGCCCCTGTTGGAGCCGGGGGAAGAAGTACTCGTGTATCCGGGGGCCTATCGGCAGCGATCGCCCCAAGTGGGTGACCTCGTCATCGTGCAGCATCCCCAACGGCCCACGTTGCAGATGGTGAAGCGGGTGGGGGAAATTTTACCCACACCCACAGGCGATGAATTTTGGGTCTACGGCGATAATCCAGCAGAAAGTACCGATAGTCGTCAGTTTGGCCCGGTGGCGCGATCGCACCTCCTCGGCCGCGTCACCTGTCGCTTTCGCTAAGGAATCAGCGCAGAACACTAGATGATTCATGGTTCCATAATGGTTCATTACACCAATATTCAGGAAATCCCATTGTAGCAATAGGAACTGATGGATACTGGGCTAAAGTCTGATGTAGAAAGCCTGAAAAATGATGCTTTGCTTTGATCGCATTCAGTAGATATTGGATGACACAAAGGGCAATAAAGAAATCATTTTTGCCATTGCGCCGAAGATCAGAAACTGTCGATCTTCTGAGCCATAGACAAGGTAAAGTATTAGGAATACTGGGAGAAATCGGTAAATAAATATTCAAAAGTCTGGCATGATGAGCACAGATATTTCGGATATAGCAGAGAGAATGCAACCAAGATATGAGTGCTTTATAGGTAAGACCAAAATAATCATAAATGTTTTGACAAGCATCACATGGATTTAATTCCTTCAACAATTTCGAGAGTTTCCCGAAAGAAATAGTTTCCAGAGCCATGTAGCACGGTGGTAACATTGGACTCGAATATTTTTGACGATAATGCTTAACGAACACTGCTACATTTTTCTTTTGGCAGTATTCTGTAATTTCGTTAATCAATGATTGATGAAAATCGGGATGTTTAAACAAGCTTTGATCAAGATACCAATGAGAGCCATACACTTGGGAGTAGTGATAAATCACCTGAGTACGAACAGCAACTTCAATCGACTCAATCGCATTGAATACAAGCATTCTCAAAGACTTATCAAATTCATAAAATCGAATCACATCTTCAAATTTTGAACCGTCTTTAAATTGATGCTGTTGCGATTTTTCATCTTGAAAAAAGCGGGTATAGGCACTCAGGCGATAGTAGCTAATTCGCGCAAGGGTCTCTTCTGCAATATTTAGATTTTCAATAATTAATCCGCGAGCTTGTAGCCGTTCAATCTGCTCTCGAAACGAGAGAGAGGGCTTTTGATACTGCATAAATGTACTAAATGCTGAAAAAATCTGCCAGTTGACACGTCTAGGAGAGGTGTGGCAGATGTATTAATAGGATAATAGCAAGATGATTCAACCTGTGTCAACGCTAAACCTTGAGATTGGAGAGCTTAAATTCATCTCAGCCTATGCTTGCATCGCCCGAAATCTATTCATTCATGGTTTTATAGGTGGCGACGGCGGAGGGGGAAATGCGGTTGAGGTAGCGGAAAATCCAGTATTTTAAAACCGTGTCGAGGATCACGGGGAAGGTGGCGATGAAGAGGAAATTGAATTCGCGACTTTCGGGGAGGCCGAAGTGATGGGAGATGCCTTCTAGAATGACTTCCCAACCGTGGGGGGAGTGGAATCCGACGAACATATCGGTAAAGAGAATGATTAAAAAGGCTTTGGCGGAATCACTGAGGCCGTAGATGATTTCGTCGATGAAGTCTTTGAGGATTTGAATTTCGCGGCGACTGGCGACGATGACCCCAGCGAAGGCGGCGAGGGAGAAGAGGTCGGCGAAGATGTTGGAGACGGCATTGGCTCCTTCGTGGCGATATTCCTCGGCGACTTCGATCGCTTTTTCTTTGACTTTTTCTTCGCGCTCTGACTCGGAAAGGGGGGGCGTGAGGCCGAGCATGGTGCTGAGGCGGAGGCTTTTTTCGTATTGCTCTAGTTCGACGAAGGCTTCCGCTTGGAGGTCTTGGTTGAGGAAGACGATGTCGCTGGTGTGGGAGAAGAAGTTTTGCTCGATCAGGGGGGCGATGAGGAAGGTTTTGGTGATTTGGTGGGTGAGGAGGGGGATGATCACCAAGAGGAGGAGGAATTTAACGGCGATCGCAGTGCGATCGCGGGCTTGGCGGAATTTTTGCACCACTTCCCCTTCGGTGCCGAGGGATTGGGGGTCAAGTTCCCGTTTGACGCGGCTGAAGGTGTTGAGGATTGAGCGGGGGACGGCTCCGGTTTTTTCGGCGGCACTGGAGAGGTTGGGCTTGGCGGGGCGATCGCTAGACGAAACAGGAACCGGGGGGGATGATTTTCCCCAAAAGTTCTTTTTTTGAGGATTTTGAGGGACGGCGGCTTGGGATTGAGGGGGGATGGTGGTGAGGGAAAGGGCTTTTTTGGGGTCGGGTTGGCTGGGGTTGTAGTGGGCGAGGATGCCGTCGATGAAGTTGAGTTTTTCGATGATGATGGCGGAGCGTTCTTGGATGGTGGTGTCGTAAAAGAGGGAGGTGGGCCGATCGCTCCCCCCCAAGAAGATCCGCGTGGCGCGAAATTCCGCCAGACGCACGTTAATCGTGGTGATGTTGTTTTTAACTTCGGCTTTGAAATAGGAGAGGACGCGATCGCTGTAGTCCGATTCCGTCGCGAACCCCACCGCTTGACCCTGAAAATGTTCGTCCTCAATGGCTTTGATTTTCAATGCTGCTTGATATGCTTCATCTAAGGCCCGCTCTGGGGTCTCTACATACCACCGTCTCACGTTCCGAACAAGATTACGGAGTTTCATAGGGGCGAAAATTGGGTGCTGAAGTCCAGGATTCTAAAGCACAACACCGATTCTGGATCAGCTTGAATGATTGAGTAACCGGTCAAGATGTACAGGGTATGTTAGCAAATTATTTTCGGGTCGGACTGCCCAATGATTGAGGAAATCGAAACAAACCCAAAGACTCGATACAATCACAATCATCACCTGACGATAATGTGTTTGCTATGCTCCAAGCGGATGAGGTGCAACGCTATCTAACCACTGCACAGGCCCAGGCTGATCCAGCGGGGGCGCTGACGATCGCACCCCAGACGGCGGAGTTTGAGGCGCGATCGCACCACTTTTGCACCCTGTTGCCGACCCTGCTGCCGTACTGCCACACTCTCGGCCTCACCGATCGCGATCGCATTGCCGCCGATTTGTGGAATCTTTGGCTGCCCCTGGCTCAAACGTTAAGCCGCGATCGCGAAACCCTAGGCCGTCCCGTCGTGCAGGGCATCCTCGGCAGTCAAGGTACGGGCAAAACCACCCTCGCCCGCATTCTTGGCCTGATCCTAGATTCGTTCGATTGCCGCTCGGTGCAGTTTTCCCTCGATGACCTCTACAAGTCCTATGTTGAACGCCAACAGCTTCAACAAGCCGATCCGCGCTTAATCTGGCGGGGGCCACCGGGAACCCATGACGTGGCGATCGGGATTGATTTGCTCGATAAATTGCGCCAAGCTCATCGCCGTTTACCGGTGATTGTGCCGCGTTTTGATAAGTCAGCGATCGGGGGGTTGGGGGATAAAGCCGCGCCAGAGGTGATCGATGGGGTGGATGTGGTGATTTTTGAGGGGTGGTGTGTGGGGGTGCGACCAATTGATCCGAGGGTGTTTGACAATCCGCCGGAGCCGATTGTGACGGAGCGCGATCGCACCTTTGCCCGCGACATGAACGATCGCCTGCTTGACTATGTCCCCCTCTGGCATCGCCTCGATCGCCTCCTCATCCTCCATCCCGTGGATTATCGCCTGAGCCAACAATGGCGCAAAGATGCCGAACACCAGATGATCGCCCAGGGGAAACCCGGCATGAGTGACGCGGACATTGAACAATTCGTCGCCTACTTTTGGCAAGCCCTCCACCCGGAACTGTTCATCACACCCCTCACGAAAAATCCCCTCTTAACGGATCTTGTGGTGGAAATTGAGCGCGATCGCACCCTCGGCCGAATCTATCGCCCCTGACGACGTTCGGCCAGTTCCACCGCAAGGAGGATCGCGGCTTTCATGCTGGCGGGATTGGCCATGCCCCGCCCGGCGATGTCGAAAGCGGTGCCGTGGTCGGGAGAGGTGCGAATAAAGGGCAGACCGATGGTGGTGTTGATTGCTTGGTCGAAGCCCATTAATTTCACCGGGATTAAGCCCTGATCGTGGTAGAGGGCGAGATAGGCATCGGCGAGGCCGGGGATTTGGGCATCACGGAACCAGGCGTGACCGGGCTTAACCCACAGGGTATCGGGGGGGACGGGGCCGATGAGTTTGACGCTGGGGCGATCGCGCCGTTCTCGCTCCAGCCAGGGAATGAGCCAATCCTGTTCCTCGTGGCCGAGTTTGCCCGCTTCGCCGCTGTGGGGGTTGAGTCCCGCGATCGCAACGGTCGGCGCAGTGATGCCAAAATCGCAGGTCAAACAGTCCAGGAGCAGATCCAATTTTTGGCCCATCAGATCCGGGGTGAGCACATCAGGAACGGCGCGGAGGGGGATGTGAGTGGTGGCCAAAAGGGTGATCAGTTGCCAACCGGTGTAGGGCGATCGCGCCACAAACGCCATCCCGAACCGCTCCACCCCCGCTCGCGTCGCCAAAACCTCCGTTTGGCCGGGGTAATTGTGCCCCGCCGCCTGCCAGAGGTGTTTCGCGATCGGGGCGGTGACGATACCCGCGTATTGCCCGGCGATCGCTTCCGTAATCGCCCGGTCAAGGTAGGCAAAACTCGCCGCCCCGGTCGCTGCACTACCCTCCCCGGCGATCGCAGCATGATCCAAGGGCAAATCAATGACGGGAAACTGAGCCGGATCGGCCAGATCATCGCAGTTCAGGGCGTGATAGGTGGCTTCGAGGTGCGATCGCGTCCCCACCAACGTCACCCCGCACCGAGACGCGATCGCCGGATCGGCCAAGGCTTTCAAAACCACTTCCGGGCCAATCCCCGCCGGATCTCCCACTGGAATGATGAGCTGCGATCGTTTCATCTCTCCCCCCGCTGATTAAGCATGGTTCCGCCTCCAACTTCCCCTACAATGGAACATTAAGCGAAATTTCATTATCAATCGATCATTTACGGAGTTTAACAGCATGAACGCTCACGATCTCATGATTAACGCCGCTGTGTTGTCTTTTACCCTCATCTTAGTGGGCTTAGGACTAGGCTTTTTCCTTTTAAAACTCCAAGGCGGCGAAGCCGAATAAATTGGCGGCTGAGGCTGGAAAACATCGGGCGCAACTCTTGCGCCCCTTTTCCATTTTTTGATATAGCAATCCTATGCGATTCATGAATAGGCAAGGGGCTGAAGCCCCTTGTTGATGAGGAGATCAGATCTCCGATTGATTTAGGATCGCTATATTGGTGATCACCCAGATTAACAAACAGTTTAGACCTCCAAACCACTAACCCTCCTGTCAATTTCAGCAATCAAACCCATGGCCACAGTGGAACCTCGCATTGAGTTCTTTGAAGGGATACCTGAAACACTCACAAACATTCGACTACGGCAAGGTAAAACATCAGGAATTCGGAATATTTTATTAGAATTTGAAACCCTCCAAGCTGTTGATCTCTTTAACAGTTTTACGAAACGATTTACCGGCACAGTTCACCTGATTGATGAAGAAGGGGAAATCAATGCAACCCCCTCCTCCTTTCGCTTTCGCGTTAGCCCCGATGAAGAAGATGATATTCTCGGTGCGGACTGTCAAATTGATATCGAATCGCCTCAAGACTGGGATCGGGTGATGCGATTTCTAGAGCGATATGCAGAAGCGAACGGAATGGGATATGAAGATCGATAACAGGCTGAATGACCGTTTTTAACGTCCTTGGTTTTAAAAAGATGGCGATTTAACCATTTAACATCATCAATATTTTAGTAGCGATTAATTTGGGAGTAATATGAAGGTTGCAATTACCGGAGCAACGGGATTTGTCGGTAGTCGTTTAGTCGAAAAACTAACGGCAGATCAGCATCAAGTGGTGGTGTTTTCGCGTCATGGGGAAAAAGCCCGGCGGACATTTCCCAGCGAGGCATTTCCGACGGTGGACATTGTGGAATATACGCCGAAAAAATCGGGAGCCTGGCAAGAACAGATCGCGGGTTGTGATGCGGTGGTGAATTTGGCCGGTGCGCCGATCGCAGAGGAGCGCTGGACCGCAGCCCGCAAGCATGAGATTAAGACGAGCCGGATCGAAGGGACGGCAAAGATTGTCGAGGCGATTCACCAAGCCGACCCCAAGCCGCCCGTCTTGATCAATGCGTCGGCGATTGGCTATTACGGCACGAGTGAGGCGGAAACCTTTACGGAAAGCAGCGCACCGGGGGATGATTTCCTCGCGTCGATTTGCCAAGGCTGGGAGGCGGCGGCCCAGCAGGCAGCAGCGGCGGGGGTGCGCACGGTGATTTTTCGGTTTGGGATTGTGTTGGGCAATGGGGGGGCGATCGCAAAAATGATTCCCCCGTTTAAACTCTTTGCCGGGGGGCCGATTGGGACGGGGAAACAGTGGTTTTCCTGGATTCACCGTGAAGATGTGGTGAATTTAATCCTCAAGGCGCTCCAAGACCCGCAGATGAGCGGGGTATACAATGCCACGGCTCCGAATCCGCTACGCATGGAAGACTTTTGCCGGGTGCTCGGTGAGGAAATGGGGCGGCCGTCGTGGTTGCCCGTGCCGAGTTTTGTGATTGAAACCCTACTCGGTGATGGTGCGATCGTGGTGCTCGAAGGGCAGCAGGTGTTACCCAAGGCCGTGGGTGATTTAGAGTTTACCTACCAATACCCCACCGCCCAAACCGCAATTCAAGACGTGCTCGCGGCGTGATCGGTTGGTTGCTGGAAGCTGGTGAGGTCATGCACTCTCAATCCGATTAGGATTATGCATGTAGGCTAATTCTTCATTCTGTGTTGTGTCATGACTGTCTTGTCTGATCGTTTCTGGGGTCGATATTACGTCCTGTCTCCCCTTGCTATGCTTATGGGGCTTGCCATCGCGCTACCCATGGCGGCCCAAACCCTCCCCCACCAGCCCACCGCCTTCAACTCCCTCCAAAAACCGGAGCACAAAGCCAAACCCGCGATCCTCAGCCAAGGGAATCCCGAACCCCCACCCCTTCCCCTCCATCGTCAATCTGTGCCCCGCCAACCCTTTCAGCCCCAGATCCTACCCCTCGTGCCCCAGGGCAACCCGGACACCCAATCCACGACCGAGCGGCGCATTACTCCGAATATTGCGATTATTACGCCGTCGGCCTATGGCGCAAGTGAGGGGGATCTGGCGGTGGGGGTGGGGGTTCAGGCGCGATCGCGCTTTAGTGACCAAGGTGATGGGGTGATCGGGGCCAAAATTGGCTTTGGGGATAGCCGCGAAACGGTGGGGCTGGAATTAGGGCTGGTTTTGGTGGATTTGGATAGCCCCTGGAGTGATGGGGCGTTTAATTTCAAACTGCACCGTCAACTGAATCCCGATCTGGTCGTGGCGGCTGGGATGCAGTCCATCGCCCGCTTTGGCGACACCGATAGCGCGGCCTCCCTCTACGGTGTTGCCACCCAACGCTTCACCCTTCGCCCCCAAATTACCGATCCCCTCAGTCAACTCTATCTGTCGGTGGGGCTGGGAAATGGTCAGTTTCGGTCTGAGGCGGATGTGTTGGCGGATGAGAGTAGCGTTGGACTGTTTGGGAGTGTGGCGCTGCGGCTGACGGCGGGGTCAAGTGCGATCGCCGAATGGACGGGGCAAGATTTAACCATCGGCATGGCGATCGTGCCGTTTCCCGATCAATCCTTCGTGATTGTGCCTGCACTGAGTGATCTAACGGGGAGTGCGGGGGATGGGGTGCGCTTCTTATTTTCAGCGAGCTATAGTTTTTCGTTTTAGGCGCTCAATTTCTGTCAAATTGCGGAGAGTTGTGATGAACCACTGTCGATGTTTGCACCCGTTCCGTACCGTGGGGTTTGGACTCATGGTGAGTTTGATGCTGGTGGGTGGGACTGCGATCGCCCCCAGCCACGGCCAATCCGGGAATCAATCCGATGTCACCGCCCCCAATCCCGTCAACGTCATGCCCGCGATCGACACCGAAGAACCCCAGATTCAAGAATTCACCGACACCAACACCCTCAGCGAACAGGTGGATCGTGTCGCCTACGAAGCCCAAATTCAACAAATTTCCATCACCGAAGCCGTTCAACTCCTCGAAGAATATCAAGCCTTTGAATTTTGCAACCTTTTAGAACTCGACCGCTGTGGGGACGTGCCCAGCCTAGATGCTATCCTCACGACCCTCTATACAACCTGGCAAGAAACCGGCAATAAAACCGCGTTAATCTATGTCGTACAACTGCCGAAAGCCTTGCAACTGATCGCGATTGTCCCCCCCGATCGTCCTGTTTCAACATTTTCTGATTCGCAGCAGAGTATTAACCTCGTTCATCAAATTACCGTCCCCATCGACACCAGAGAAGAGGTGGTCGAGTTAACCCGCACCCTCCGCCGCAACGTCATCAATCGTCACCTCGCCAGTGACCAATACACCAGCCCCGCCACCGCCCTTTATGACCTGTTGATTACGCCCTTAAAGCCCATGCTTGAAGCCCAAGGCATTGAGCATTTACTCTTTTCCTTAGATCAAGATTTGCGGTTGCTGCCCTTGGCGGTGCTTTACGATGGTGAGGAGTTTTTAATTGAACAGTATGGGGTGGGGATTATTCCGAGTTTTGGCCTCGTCGATACGGGCTATCAAGACATTCGTTCCCAATCATTACTAGCTATGGGAGCCTCCCAATTTACTCAAAATTCTGACTTGCCAGCGGTGGATTTGGAACTGGATTTTATTACCCGTTTGGGTTGGCAACATCAACTGTTTAAAGATGAGCAATTCACCGTGGCGAATTTCATGGCCGCGAACCAAGCGAATCAGTTTGGGTTGATCCATCTTGCCACCCATGCGGAGTTTAACCCCGCCAATCTTCAGCCCGCCTATCTTCAATTTTCCGATCGCACGGTCAGTTTTACGGAACTGCGGGAATTGGTGCGATCGCTCGGTTGGATCGATGCAACCTATCCAACGGTGGAACTGCTGATCCTCAGTGCTTGCGAAACGGCGGTGGGCGATCGCGCTAGTGAATTGGGTTTTGCGGGGCTAGCGGTGCAGTTGGGGGTCAAGTCCGCCCTGGCGAGCCTCTGGCGGGTCAGTGACCTCGGAACCCTCGCCCTGATGAGCGAATATTATCTCCAACTCCGCCAAACCCCGATTAAATCCCAAGCCCTCCGCCAAGCCCAGATCAACCTCCTGCGCGGTCAAGTTAGCCTCACCGCCGATACCCTCATCCTGTCCAATGGGCAACGCCTCCCTCTCCCGCCCCGCCTCCAACTCGAAGCCCGCCAAGATCTCCAACATCCGATGATTTGGTCGGGGTTTCAATTGGTGGGCTATTGGAATTAGCGCCTTGGGTGTGAGGGTTGACCCCAGTATCACGGCACAGCTAAATGGGTGGGTTACGGCGGATTGTCGGATTGCAGTGATGGCGGGAGTTTTAGCCGCCGAACCCACCCTACTGTTACGACACACGTTAATCGGTGGGTTACGGCGGATCGCTGGATTATAGCTATGGCATGAATTAAAGCCGCCTAACCCACCCTACGATAAAGCACTATTTCAGCTATGCCATGACCCTACGGTAAATCATTATTGGAAATCTTCTTCAAAGGTATCGCGGGTCAACGGCTGCCGAATCAAAAGACCCTCACCGCCAAGCACCTCTAAGGGTTCAGACTCCACCGATAACCACACGGGGGTATTGGCATCAATGCTGCTGGCGGTGTAGAGAATTTGAGCGACGCGCCCGGTCATGGACATTGTGCCGCCGCCGTTGGTGAAGTCCGCTGAAAGATTAATGTGAACGCCGTCGTTTTTCACCTCCACCCCTTCAAGACTGGTGTTTTCAGGGATGGTGGTGCTGTGGGTTGCCGCATCGGGGCCATCGAGGAGGGCTTCGAGGGCGGCGGTGAGGACGATATCTAGATTCGCTTCGGATTTGGCGGTGGTTTCGAGGGGGGCTTCGACGAGTTCGAGGGTGTTGCTGTTGGTATCGAGCCAATACACGGCGGCATCGGTGGTGCTGACGGTCAGATCGGGGTCAAATTGGGGGGCATTGTTGGGGGCGTTGGCGGGGGCGATCGCTGTCCCCGGATCTTCTGTGCCGGCGCTGGGGTCGGAATCGTCTTCGGCTTGGGGTGTATCCGGTTCTGTCTCCTCGGCGGGCGTTTCGACGGTTTCGGTGGGGGTGGGTTCGGGGTCAGGATCAGCGGCAGAGTCATCAGGGGGGGAATCGGTGCAACTGCCCAAGGTGATCGCACTCGCTGCGATCGCAACAATGAGCCAGTGGTTAAAGGAACGGGGCAACAGCATGATCGGGGTCTCCTAGGGCGTTACTGAGGGCTAATCCGAACAACACCGGCAAGGGTGAGGGTTTCGGACTCTACTTCCAATTGTAGGATGCGAGCTAGGATGCCCTGGGGGTCGAGGGACTCTAAATTAATCCGGTTTTGCAGGTTTTCTTCAACGATCGCTTCGACAAAGGGCGACAAACGCCCCCCATTGAGGCTAATCGTCGGGTCGGTAAATTCCACCTGTGTGCCATCAATCACGGCCAGCCCGGCGGCAAATTCCACCAGGAGGGTGGCGGTGGGAGATTGCACCGTCGCTGCGATCGCCATCCGCCCCGACGCTTGAAAATCCACCGTCAAGGCTTGCAGGGTGTAGGTTTGATTGCCCGGTAAACTGCCACTCAAGCGCGTCACGAGTCCCTGTAAGCGTTCCTGAAATTCCGGAGCCGCCAACGCCGCATTGATATCCGCCTCATCTAACACCAAGCGTGTACCGAGGGTGAGGGGCGATCGTAAACTCTGGCGCGGATTGCCCCCCTGTTGTAACTGCTTCAAATTCACCGACACCGGATCAGTTTCAAGATCAAATTCCCTCACCCGCAAATAGGGCCGCAACTGTAACCCCTCCGTTGCCAACCGAATCCGATCCACGTTGCCGCCCAATACCTGATAACTAGGGGTATTATCAATCCGCACGACAATTTCATCGCTACCCGGTAAACGGTTCTGCAATTGCCGCTCAATTACCGTATCTAAAATAAATCCCGTCGGCGCAATTCCTGCAATCAAGCCTGCCAGTAAAACCGTTAAAAATTCCATTCCTCTAACTCCTCAAAAAAACTCTTCAAAACCATCGTGATTCGTTACCGCTTCAAGCGCCGTAACAGATCAAAACAAGCGGGGCGTAAGGGTTGAGGCACATAGGATAACATTCGACCGATCGCAGCCTTAGGGGAGGGGGGAACCTGGGTTAATAAATCCCGCCCGCTCTGGGTTTCGCCGGTTTCAATCAGGCGTAAGCCTAAGAGTAAACGGGTTTCATTCAGGCGCGATCGCCGCACCGTTTCGAGCTGCTCACTGTCAAACTGAAATGCCTCTAAATACGCGCATTTATCCCGCAAATAGACCACCGCCCGCCCTAGGGTATTTTGTTCCGGATGACGGCGATACTCCATTAAACGTTCCGGTAAATAGTAGGCCGTTTTTCCCGCTAATGCCAACCGCACAAAGAGATCATTATCTTCGCAATTCGTCAAGCCGGGCCGCATAAAATCGACTTCTTTTAATACCCTGGTGCGAAATAAAGTCGCCCCCACTTGAAAGCTCTGTTTTTCAAATACCGTCGCAAGGAGATTTTTAACGATTCCGGGTGATAGGGTCGCCCGCCCCCAGCGACGCGAATTTTCCTCAGTTAAATCAAGATGGCGTTGATTGTCTGCATCAATAATCCAATGATCTGTGCCGACAAAATCTACTTGGGGATGGGACTCTAAAACGGCGATCGTCTGGGTTAAAAAATCAGGCGTGAGGCGATCGTCATCGTCAAATTTAAGGAAATATTGCCCCGTGGCGGCGAAAAAACCGGAGCGCATATTGTTACTTTTGCCGATGTTTTGGGGATGGCGCAGGTAGTGAATCCGAGGATCGGCGGTATATTGTGCCATCAGGGTGGGGGTGGGTTCTGAGGAGCCGTCGTCACAAATGATCAGTTCCCAATCTTGATAGGATTGCTTGAGGACGCTTTCGATGGCGATGCGCAGCAATTCGGCGCGGTTATAGGTCGGAATGCAAACGCTGACAGTCGGCACGGGCGGATTAATTGCGGTTCACTTTTGGTTATACCCCATCTTAGCGATGCGAATTTTGATGCTTTCCGCGACATTTCCCTATCCTCCAACCCAGGGGGGAACTCAGGTACGCACCTTTAATCTGTTGCGGTATTTAAGCGATCGCCACACCATCACCCTCGCCACCCAACGCGCCCCCGACACAACCCCCGCAGAAATTGCGGCGTTGCGTGACCAGGTTGCCGAGTTGCAGGTGTTTAAGCAGCCCCCTGCTCCCACGGCCACGATGACCGCCAAACTGGGCCGATTTGCCCAGAGTTGGCTGACGGGGATTCCTGCCCATGTGCGGAGTAATTGCGCGGCTCCGATGGCGGCTTGGGTGGCGGAGCAAGTGGAGTCCGGGGCGTTTGATGTGGTGACCTGTGAGCATAGTGGCAATGAAGTGTATGTGCGCCCAGGCTGGCAGCATCGGCTGCGGACGGTGGTGAATATTCACAGTTCCCTGTCGGCAACCTGTCGGCAACAGTTGGTGATGGGAACGGCGGAACAGGGCTGGCGCGATCGCCTCAACCTCCCCCTCTTAGAACGCTACGAACACCATTTTTGTCACAAGTTTTCTGAACTAGTGGTGACGACCCCAGAGGATCGTGCCCACTTTGAGGCCCTCAGCCCCGGCTCAGCGATGACGGTGATTCCCAACGGTGTGGATCTCGATCTGTTTCCCCTGCGACAGGCTGATCCGGGGGGAACGACCTTGATTTTCTGTGGGGCAATGGATAATCAACCCAATATCGACGCGGCGCAATTTCTCTGCCGGGAGATCTTGCCGGCGGTGCGGCAACGGTTGCCGGAGATCACCGTGCAGTTAGTGGGGGCGCGACCGGTGGCGGCGGTGCAGGCGTTGGGATCGTTGCCGGGGGTGACGGTGACGGGCAAAGTCCCCTCAATGGCGGCGGCGTTGCAGGGGGCGACGGTCTGTGTGATTCCGATGCGCAGCGGGTTTGGGATTAAAAATAAAACGTTGGAGGCGATGGCGGCGGGTGTGCCGGTGGTGGGAAGCGATCGCGCCCTCGAAGGCCTCAAGGCTGATCCCCATGGGGCGCTCCGGGCCAACGGGGTGGCGGAATTTGTCACAGCCATTGAAACCCTGGTGCAAAATCCGGAGCAGCGGCGATCGCTCTCCGCGGCCGGTCGTGCTTTGATTGAGCGCGAATTTACCTGGGCGGTGGCGGGCGCACGCTATGAAGCGGTTTTAACCGGAACGCCTGCACTGCCCTAAGCGTCACGATCTGAAGCCGGTATGGTGGTTTACCTGATGCAGGCGTAAAGCCCCCGTTTTCTAAACGGGGGATATAAGCGAAGAGCTGAATTTATTCAGCCGTGATGAGGGTCATTGATGTACTGCAAAACCTTCTGGGTACTCACCTTTCCTGTTGTGTCGAACAGATAAGAATGAGTCCAAAGACTGGGCAGTTTCAAAAGCTCAGGAAACTCACGACGGAGTAAGCGGGAAGACCGCCCCTTAAAAGCCTTGACGACTTGAGCAATGGAATGATGAGGGTCGTATTCAACCAAAAGATGAACATGGTCTGATGCGACCTCCAGAGCCTTGATAATCCATCCCTTGTCCTGTGCAACAGAGTGAAAAATATCAATGCAACGCAACTGGAGTGGTTGATTGCGATAAAAGACCCGTTTGCGGCGGCAGGGAATCCAAACCAGATGAACAGTAGCCAGCCCAAGGGAGTGATTGTAATGGCGATAGTTAGTTCTCACTATTTGTAGATGAATTTCTTTTATCTACAGATTAAGCTATCATATCAAGCATGAAAACGCTCCAGTTCAAGCTCTATCAACACAAGCGGAACCGATACCTCAAGCGGACAATCAACGCCGCAGGACGGATCTACAACCATTGTGTTGCTCTACATAAACGGTACTACCGGATGTGGGGCAAGCACTTGAACTGTGCCCGACTGCAAAAACACATCGCCAAACTCCGCAAACGGAACCCTTGGTGGTTGCAAGTGGGTTCTCAAGCCGTGCAGGACATCTGCCAACGGATTGAGAAAGCCTATCAACTGTTCTTCAAACACAACAAAAAAGGCGTTCGCCCCCCCAACTTCAAGAAGACTAAAAAGTACAAGTCCTTCACCCTCAAGCAAGCCGGGTACAAATTCCTTGGTGGCAATCGGGTCAGGATTGGCAACAAGGTTTATCAATATTGGAACTCACGCCCCATTGAGGGCCAGGTCAAAACGGTGACGATTAAGCGGACTCCCCTCGGAGAGCTGTTCATGGTTGTCACGGTGGATACCCCGTCAGAAGTTGAAGTCAAAACCGAGACAGGTAAAATTGCTGGTTTTGATTTTGGGCTGAAAACGTTCCTGACCTGTTCAGAAGGTTTCAAGATTGATGATGCACCGTTGTTCTTCAAACAGTCGCTCAAGGCGGTTCGTCAGGCTAATCGAGAGTTATCCCGTAAGCAAAAGGGGTCAGCCAACCGGGAACGTGCCCGATTGAATCTTGCCCGGAAGCATGAGGAGATTGCCCATCGGCGGCGGGATTGGTTCTGGAAGTTGGCTCATAAACTCACGAATCAGTTTGATGTGCTGTGTTTTGAGACGTTAAATCTCAAGGCGATGCAGCGACTCTGGGGGCGCAAGGTGAGTGACTTGGCGTTTCGGGAGTTCCTGCAAATTCTGGAGTGGGTGGCGATGAAGAAGGGGAAGCGAGTGGTTTATGTTGACCGCTGGTTTCCTTCAAGTAAGACCTGTTCGAGTTGTGGTCATGTCTTAGAAGAGTTGAGCTTGGAGACTCGCCATTGGCGGTGTCCGGCTTGCTCGGCAGAGAATGACCGGGATGAAAATGCGGCAGTGAATATCAAGATGGCTGGGGCGGTAGTGCATTTTAGTGCAGGCTAGAGGAAAAGATAGGGGCATCTTGCTCCGCCAGCTTCTCTCTGATGCCCCGATTGTACTCATGGATGAACAGCCATATCGCCCCAATGTGGTTCTCCACCTTTTTCGAGAACGACA
>NZ_JAQMTY010000095.1 GCF_028330765.1 Spirulina subsalsa CS-330
AGGATAAATCAATGGCGTTAGTCGTTGAGCCTAGCAACCCTCTGCAACTCTCGTTGTTTGAGTGGATAAATGGTCAGGTAACTGGCTGTTCAGAATCTCCCACTATAGCCCGTAGGGTTTAGTGGGGGAGTATGTCAACGAGAATGGCAATGTGGGCTATCGCGTCAGCGTCGGGAGGCAAAACCCCCCATCCTCAAGGCTGAAGCCGGTTGTTATCCAGTTCTGTACAAAGGTCAATGCTACAAACTCCATGGCTATCGTGCTATTGAGGTCAAAGTATTTACCGGAACAGATTGGATTTGGACAAAGGTTCAGATCACCGGGCTGCGGGAACGCCATGGGATACCGGGCAACAAAATGCTGTCCCCCGCTTTGATCTTCAATAACCGAGCTTGTCATCTCTCCGTTCCGTTTGATTGTGTCCCAGAGAAACGGAACCCAGATAACAATGTTGTGGCGGTCGATTTGGGAATCAATACCACCGCAACAGTCACAGTCGTAACCTTTGGCGGCACTGTAATCCATCGTGAATTTATTCACCCTGGCAGAGACATAGACCGTCGAGACCAACGACTGAAGTCCGTTTCAATGCGGGCAAGGAAGACGATGGGAAAGGGAGGGAAGCTCCACAAGGGCTTCTGTGCCCAGACCTATCGCAAATGCGCCAACATCAATAACCAGATCAGTCACATCGTTTCTAAGCGGATTGTCCAGATTGCCACTGCGTTCAACGCGGAGGCAATTGTTTTTGAGAACCTGAAGGGTTGGAAGGCGAAGGGGGGGCGGAAACGCTCAACGTTGCGCCAACGGTTTCATGGCTGGCTCAAGGCAAAAATTCGCGATTATACGGAAATGAAGTGGCAAGAAAGGAGTGGGAAGGTAATTGAGGTTAAGGCTGCCTACACCTCGAAACTGGCTTACGATGGGTCTGGGATGGTGAAGCGAGATGCAAAAAACTATGCTCTGGCTGTGTTTGCCAGCGGGAAGCGGTATAACTGCGACCTGAATGGAAGTCAAAATATTGCCGCAAGAGGGATTCTTCAGCTCTCTCGCCGAAAGGACAGTGAGGAGCCTTCCAGCCAATGTTCTGGAGGTTCGCCTAGAAGCTGGGCTTGTTTGTGTGATCTGTGGACTCAGAAGAGTCCGGGGTTAGCATAGGACACCCCCACCTCGCCGCAGGCAGGTGGGGAGAGCTTCATTGGTGGTTTAAACGGGAGCAAGGGGCTGAAGCCACCTTGTTTTTGAGTCGCTTCGGGTCAGGGGCTTCAGCCCCTTGTACCCCGGATCATTCCAGAAAGGGGGTGAGATCCTCTGACGTAGGTGCGTTGATCTGTCGGGCTTCGTTGCATTCGACGTAGCTGGCTTGGTTTTCGGGGTAGAGGGTGCAGAGGAGATCGCTGTCGTAGGGGTTGTTTTCTTCGGCGGCGGGCGATCGCGGCCCCGTCCATTGAGCAATCCAGCGGAGTTGATAACCATCGGGGCGATCGGGGGAGGGTGATGCGATCGCCGTTACCTGCCAAAACTCATTTTCCGGCAAGTTTGGCCAATCCGCCTTCGCCAGGGCCGGGACGACCAAATCATCCATCCTGTGGGGCACGGTGTAGAGTTGCTGAAGCCAGCGTTCCATCGTCGGCCAGTCCTTATTCCCCAACTGCATTTCAATCGCCGGACGCAGCAGGTTCAAGAGTTGAATACTGCGCGGTAGCGGCTCCGTCCCCATCTGCACCTGACGCACAAACAAACTCTGACTAAAATCATCCACCAACAAACTCGGATAGGCCACAATCCACCCCTGCACCACAAAAAAGAACTCCAGCCAACAGGTCAATAACAACTGACTGGTAAACAGGATCGTCAGGTAACGCCGCGAGGCGAGATTCGGGGGATGCCAGGAAAAATCCGACCGGACACAGTGGGGAATAATTGCCAAGCAGGCCGCACCCGGCAGCCAACCCAACAGCAGAATCTGGGGGCTGATGTTGAGTAATCCCCGTAAAAAGAGGCAGATAAATGCCGAGGTTAACCAGGGGGTAATCACCCATGATTGTTCTAAACCGGCCCAGGTCACGCCAATTCCCAAACAGATGAAACTCGTGAAAGCGAGCACTTCTCGTAAAAAGTCATTGGCGGCGATCGCACTGATAAAAAAGAACACAGCGAGGGCGGTGAAGGTTTGCCACGAGTTAAACTGTGGGGGTTTGACCAGTTTGAAGAGAAAGCCGAAAAATTTCGCCATGGCTATCCGTAATATTGCAACAGAGCCAGCAAGAGCACGAGGAGAATCGCGCTGTTGCTGAAGGCATTAGCCCAAAAAATGGCGGATATTTTTTGGGGATCGGTGTAGGTCAGGGCTTGCAATAGATACTGAACCAATGAAGAATCCTCGTGATCGGGGTCGGATTCTGGCCAATCACTAAACATCACTTCGATGAAATCTAAGCCTTTAAATTCCACAATACAGACAATAAAAAAGATTAAGATAAATAATAAAACAATGGAAATGTTTAAGATCGCTAAATTCTGAAAGTCATAGCCTTGACCCAATACAATGTAACTAATCAGTTGGAGTTTGAGGGGTTTGGGTAGCAGTCCCTGAATCACAAACCCTAAAACCCAAAGCGCGATCGCACTCATCAGATTAATGGTCACCGAATATTGAATGCACTCCCGACGAGTCAACAGTAATTTTCGGGAAAAAATATAGGCTTCAATGGCGATGCTAAACACCAGAGAAAGCAATTGAAAGACAATGATCGGGGCGGGAAATACAGTCCAAGCAAGAATATCCGGCATCGTTAGGCTCTTGAGAATCGTCTCCACAGAAACAAAGATAAAGGGTGCATCCCACTTTTGCAGATTCATATTGCTCGCCAGGTAGAACCCTCATCCCCAGCCCTTCTCCCGCAGGAGAAGGGAGCCAAAAGCCCTCTCCTGCGGGAGAGGGTTGGGTGAGGGGTTGCACAACTGGGATGCA
>NZ_JAQMTY010000096.1 GCF_028330765.1 Spirulina subsalsa CS-330
GCTAAATCTGAATTAACAGATTTGAGAAATCAGGATAAATCAATGGCGTTAGTCGTTGAGCCTAGCAACCCTCTGCAACTCTCGTTGTTTGAGTGGATAAATGGTCAGGTAACTGGCTGTTCAGAATCTCCCACTCTAGCCCGTAGGGTTTAGTGGGGGAGTATGTCAAGATACAGACAGCACATCCGAATGAGCGTGCCTTGTGTTTGTGACATTATGTAGGATATAGCGATCCTAAATCAATCGGAGATCTTATCTCCTCATCAACAAGGGGCTAAAGCCCCTTGCCTGTTCATGAATCAAATAGGATTGCTATAGAGCATGAGTCAGTTCAATAAATTAGTTGCTAAATTTTTAGCATTACCGCCACAGGTTCGCTTTCGTGAGGTTTGTGCTCTTCTCAACCATTTTGGCTACGTGGAAGTTCGTGCTAAGGGGAGTCATCACACGTTTGAAAATGCAGCCGGGCAAGTCATTGTCGTTCCCAAAAAAGGAGGAAAACTCGTTTCTCGAACCTATGTTAAAGTCATTGTCCAACTCTTAGATCTAGAAAACTGGCAAAATCATGGACAGTAAGCCCATTAATCACAATAGCTTGGACTATTATTTAGCACTGAAATATCCCATGTCGATCTATCCAGAAGATGACGAAGGATATACAGTCTTAATACCGGACTTGCCGGGATGTATCACCCAAGGCGATACGTTAGAAGAAGCATTAGCGAATATCAACGAAGCACGAGAACTCTGGATTGAGACTGTGTACTTCAGCCAAAAACAGAGAATTCCTCAACCGTCAACCCTAGAGAAAGCCCATCCAATGGGGTGAGGGTGCAAGACCTGGGGCGGTTAACGGCGGAAGGGGGTGCGATCGCTCAAAATTTCATGGCCATCGGCGGTGACGAGTACCGTATGTTCAAACTGGGCGGAACATTTTTGATCTGCCGTGACCACCATCCAGCGATCGCGCAATGTCCGCGTCACCTTCGACCCCGCATTAATAATCGGTTCAATCGCTAACGTCATCCCCGGCTTGAGCACCTCGTTCGGCAGTTCATCGGTGCGAGCATGGAACACCGCCGGCGGCTCGTGCAAATTGCGCCCCACCCCATGACCCGTGAAATCATCCACAATGCTGTAGCCGTAGGGTTTAACATAATCTTCGATCGCCCCGGCAATATCTAGCAGTCGATTCCCCGGTTTCACCTGGGCGATGCCTTGATAGAGGGCTTTTTCTGCCACCTGCATCAACTTCAGTCGAGCCGGTTTAACGCGACCGACTGCGATCGTGATACAGGAATCGCCATGGTAGCCATCCTTAAACGCCCCCGTATCTACCTTGAGCAGATCCCCGTTACGAATCACCGCCTTCCGGCTGGGAATCCCATGCACCACCTGATCATTTAAACAGGCACAGATCGAAGCCGGAAACCCATGATAGCCCTTAAAACTTGGCGTAGCTCCCTCGGCGCGAATCTGCTCCTCGGCGTAGGCATCGAGATCGGCGGTGGTCATCCCCGGTTGGACGCGATCGGCAATCCCTTGCAACACCTTCGCCACAATCCGGCTTGATTCGCGCATCCGTTCAATTTCAACGTCGGATTTCAATTCAATGCCGCGCCGGGTACGACGGAGGGGCGGCAGGGCTTGACCAGGGGAAAACAGATTAGTGAGAAAGTTCATAAACTAGGAAAATCGAGAAAGCGGCAGCGTTCTCTAGTGTACCGACTTCTTTTGAACTTTTTGGGTCAGGATAGCGAAAACCCGTGTTATTGTAGTCCCAATTTTAAGCATTCACTTTATTTTTAAGCGGCGTTTTTACCCAATCACAACCATGACAGCTATTGAAATTTTTCCGGTGCAAACCCCTGAACAATTCGAGCAATTTTTTGCAGTGCCCTTGCAAGTGTATCGGGATGATCCCCATTGGGTGCGACCGTTGGACAGCGGGGTGCGCAAACAATTTAGCCTAGAGAATGCGTTTCTCACCTATGGGGAAATGCAGCCCTTTGTGGCGATTAAGGATGGTGAACCGGTGGGGCGTATTATGCCGTCGATTAATCGCCGTTTGATCGAGCGGGAAGGGGAGCAAATCGGGCTGTTTGGTTTTTTTGAGGTGATTGAAGATGACGATGTGGCGGCGCAATTATTCACGGCGGCGGAACAGTGGCTGCGCGATCGCGCCATCACCCGCATCCGTGGCCCCATCGATTTTTCCACCCATAATAGCTGTCTTTTTCTGGCTGATGGGTTTACCGATGCTCCCCACATCCTCACCCCCTACAATCCCCCCTACTACATCGACTTGATGACAAAATTGGGCTGGGAAACGGCGAAGGATGCCTATGCCTATACGATGGACTTGAGCAAACCCCTCGATTCTCGCTTTGAGCGATCGTATCAGATCGCCCTAAAATCCGGCATTACCTTCCGCAATTTACACACCAAAGGGGAAGCCTTCGAGCAAGATTGCCGTACCTTGTACGACCTTTTTACAACGATGTTTGCGAATAATTGGAGTTCAAGCCCGCGCACCTGGGACGAGTTTTGGGACGAGGCCCAGGATCTCAAAACCTTGGTTGATCCGGATATTTTTCCCGTTGCGGAAGATCAGGGCAAAATGATCGGGTTTTGTATGGCACTGCCGGATTATAACATCGCCTTAAAACGGGTGGATGGCAAGTTGAATTGGTTGGGAATTCTCAAGTTTCTCTGGTTCCGCCGCCAGATCGATCGCGCCCGTGTGATCGCCATTACCGCCCTCCCGGAATATCGCCGTAAAGCTGTGCCGCTCGCGCTCGTTCACTTGTTAATGGAACAGGGCACAAAACCAGGAAAACCCTATCAAACGGCCGAGCATTCTTTTGTCTGGGAAGATAACCACCCCTCGCGCCATTTAATCGAGGTGACGGGCAGCACCATTGCTAAGACCTATCGTATTTTTGAAAAAGCGATCGCCTAACGAAACTTAGATAATGTCCAGAATAATTTCAGGAAAGGATGGGGATGATGTGCCGATCTACCTAGACAAGCAACTAACTGAACTATAGCAATTCTCAATTAATTGTAAGTCTTGAAATCCTATTGACAAGGGGCTTAAGCCCCTTGCCTGCCCATAAAATATTTGGGATTTTTATAGAAGAACTAAAAGAGGATAGAGATTTATGAATAGATATAGCATGATTGTTCAATGGTCTGATGAAGATCAGCTTTTTTTAGTGACCATTCCAGAGTTTTCTGATCTTGTTGTGATGCCTTGTACCCATGGAAAAACCCGCGTCGAAGCGATCCGAAACGGTGAAGAAGTGATTGAAATGTACTTAGAAGCGTGGCAGGAAGACGATGCCGTGATTCCTCAGCCGAGAACACTTCAGGTCGCTTGATACATGGGGTGCAGTCTTTCTAAGCCCCCATGCCGGAATACTGTTTCAGCCCGCGCCGCCAGAGGATACGATTGACGAAAAAGAGGCCGATGCACCAGAGGGCGATCGTTAAAAAGCCCCGTCCGAGATCCACCGGGAACCCGACGAAAATCGCTGCCGGAAAATAGAGGACATAGGGAAACGGTGTCCATTGCACGATCGCCAGGATCGATTCCGGAAACACATTCAGCGGCGCAATATATCCCGATAAAAACAGGTAGAACAAAAAGAAAAACTGCTCTAAGGCGCTGGCCCGCTCTGTCCAAAATGCCATCATTGCTAGGGAATATTGCAGCAAAAAACGTAACAAAAACGCCGCCAGCGTTGCTGCCACACCCCACAGCACCGCCGCCCACCCCGGCCACACAAATACCTGGGGAGACAAGGCATAAATTAGCCCAATTAAAATCAACAAAAACGGCAGCCGCGCCACCCGTTCCGAGAGATGACCCGCCACATGATGCCACACGGGATCAATGGGTTGCAGCAGCCGTAATGAGAGTTTTCCCTGTACCACTTCTTTTTCAAATTCCCACACCACCCACACCAGGGTAAATTGCCGCACCAAAAACACCGTTACAAAATAACGGGCAAACTCCACACTGGTTAGCCCAAATTGTCCCGTCCCTGCCGCTTCAATCCAGACCCCCATTAAGATCAACGGCAACGAACCTGACAACATCCAAAACAGTAGTTCGGCGCGATATTCCACCATATAGGCGTAATACACCGAGAGGAGGACGCGGCTTTTTTTCACAATCCAGCGAATTGTCATGGGGTAACGGTGGGGGAGGGGTCTGGGGTAGAGGGGATTGGGGTGAGGAGTTCGGCGGGGGTATCGACGGAGCGGCGGATCACTTCTGGGGTGTCGGGGGTGGGGGAGGGGGTGAAGAGTTCTTGGAGGGCTTGGTCGAGGGTTTTGGCCATGACGATGGTGTTGTCGTAGGCGACGATGACGCGGGCGAGGGTGGGGACGCTGTTTTGTTCGGCTTCGAGGTAGAGGGGTTCGACATAGAGTAGCGCATCTTCGATGGGGATGACGAGGAGGTTGCCTTGGACGGCTTGGGAGCCTTGGGTATTCCAGAGGGAGATTTGTTGGGAGATTTCGGGGTCTTGGTTGATCAGGGCTTCGATTTGGGAAACGCCGAAGACGAGTTTTTGTTTGGGGAATTGGTAGAGGAGGAGTTTGCCGTAGTTGTCGCCGTCGGAGCGGGCGGCAAGCCAGGCGATTAGGTTGGGGCGGGCGACGGGGGAGTAGGGATGGAGGAGGACAAATTCGGCGTTGTTGGCGGTGGGGAGCCGCATGATCAGGTGATAGGATTCCACGGGTTGGGTGGTGTCGGCGTAGATTTCTTGGGGGATGGCCCATTGGTCTTCGCGGTTGTAGAAGACGCGGGGTTCGCGCATGTGGTAGGTGAGGAGGCGTTCGGATTGGGTGTTGAAGAGGTCGGCGGGGTAGCGGAGGTGCGATCGCAACGCGGGCGGCATCTGTTCTAGGGAGCGGAAAAGGTGGGGGAAAATCTTATGCCAGGTTTGAATGATTGGATCGGTGGGGTCAGCGATGTAGAAGGTGACATCGCCGTTATAGGCATCGACGACGACTTTCACGGAGTTGCGAATGTAGTTGTAGGGGTTCTCGCCGGGATCGGAGTAGGGGTAGCGATCGCTCGTCGTATAGGCATCGATCATCCAATACAAATAATTCCCCTCCCCCGATGTCTCCGGCTGATCCTCCACATTCGCCACGACTAAATAGGGATCACTGTCATAGCGCAAAAACGGCGCAATTTCCTGCAAGCGGCGGGTAATCGTGCGGCGGAACAACAGCCGCGTTTCCGGCGTGAAGTTTTCCGTAAACAGCATGGGCCAATCCCGCAAATAGGCCGCAAACACCCAACGCCGCCACAGGGAATCTAAGGCGATTCCCCCTTTACCATCGTAGGTATTCAGCACATTGTCCGCCCCGCTGGGAAAGTCAAATTCCTGCACCTTCGTGGAGGTCAGAATATGGGTGTGGGTCAGTTCGCCAAAGTAAATCCGCGGCCGACCGAGGGGAATACTCCCCGGCACGAGGTCATCCGCGATTTGTAGCTGCCCCGCATCGGCTTCCGTGCCAATATCCTGCACATCGTAGGCCGGTAGCCCCCCTTCCCCGACGCGATTCACCGGCGACAGGGTGAACCCGTAGCCGTGGGTGTAGACCAAATGCTCGTTCACCCAGGTTTTGGTCACGCCTTCGACTTTGTCGTAGTCCAGTTCACGGGGGGCGATGATCATCTGTTGGGTTTGGGTTTGGGTGCTGCCGTCGTCAAGATAGCGTTGAATGGTGTAGCGATCGATGTCGGCATCGTTAAAACTGTAGTAGAGGCGGATTTCCTGGAGTTGGCGGTTGGCTTGGAGGAGGGGGCGGGTGTCCCAGAGGCGGATGTTGTCGATGGTGGGGGGGTTGGCTTCGATTTGGGCGAGGCTGAGGGTGTCTTGGGGGTCGAAGGTTTGGGCATCGATGCGATCGAGGCCGAAGGCGTTCCGGGTGGCGGCGATGCTGCGGGTGAGGTAGGGGGTTTCTCGTTCGAGTTCGTTGGGCTGAACGTTGAAGCGTTGCATGGTGCTACTGAGGGTGAGGCCGATGAGGGAGGGAATCAGGTAGAGGATGATGATGTTGCGGCCGACGGTGAGGAGGCGACAGTCGCGGGGACGGCGGCGGGAGGTGGATTGCCAGATCAGCCCGACCCCGATGCCGAGGGCGATACAGCCGAGGCCGATTTCCCAGGGGAGTTGGAGGTTTACGTCGGTGTAGCCTGCGCCGTAGACTGCGCCCCGGGTGGAGTAGACGCGCTGAAAACAGGTGACAACGTGCTGAAGGGCGATCGCACCCATCATCACCCCACCCAACCGGTAAAGATGGCGCAATTGGGGCGGGGAAAAGCCCGGAAACCGTCCTTGGGACAGGCTATCACCGGACAGGAGATAAACCAGCAGGCAGGCGATCAGGGTCACAAGCGCCAACCCAGCAAACCAGAGGGACACCAATTCAATCACCGGCAGGCGAAAGAGATAAAAACTAATGTCCAGGTTGAAGAGGGGGTCACGCTCATAAAACGGGGTGGCGGCCTGCCAGGTGAGGAGGCGCGTCCAATGGTTGGTGGCTAAATAGCCCCATAGCACCACCACCAAAAGCCCCAAGCCCCGCACCATCCACTGCACCCGCACGATGATGCCCACGGCGATCGCGGCCACCACCAGCCAGAGCCGACTGTGATCGGGAGCGAACAGGGCAATCAGCGATCGCCAACTCAGGGTCGGCGGCAGATCCGGGGTCAGGGTGGGAACCGATGACCCCAGCCACCCGTATTGAAACGCCACGTAGGCATACTGCACCGTCATCCAGCCCAAGAACACCGCCAAGCCCACCGTAATCGGCAACAACCAGCGCAGGGACAGGGATTGGGACTTGGGGGGAAGGGGCAGCGGGCACAGGGGGCGATTGTCCACCGGCGCGGGGTGGGGGTATTGGTGGCGATCGCACCCCGCCAAATTTTTAAAATAAAACAGCGCCGAAAGCCCACTCACCACCACCCAAAGCAGCACCTGAGTCTGCATCCGCGTCCAAAACGCCGCCTGGTAACCCACCTCTTCAAACCACAGAATTTGCGCGATCAGAGCAATACCGCGATCGGCCAACAGCAGCCCCACCACGCCCAATCCAACCATTATTCCCCGTTTACCGACCATACTCCTTGACCCTGATCCCGATAGAATGGACGAATCGACATCAGCTATCATTCGTCATTGCGCGTTTAATATTCTCTACAATTTTGACTCTCCCATGCACAGCCATTCTGACCCCCTTCCGAGTATTTCCGTCACCGATCTGGCCCAGCGTCTCGCCGCAGGCGATGATACGCTCCAACTCATTGACGTGCGAGAAACCGAAGAAATCGAAGTGGCGAGCCTGCCTAATTTTAAGGTTTTCCCCCTCAGCACCTTTACCCAATGGTCGATGACGCTCCCCCAAACCCTTGATCCCCATGCTGAAACCTATGTCCTGTGCCACCACGGCATGCGCTCGGCGCAAATGTGCCAATGGTTACGGAGCCAAGGGTTTACAAATGTTACAAATATAAGAGGCGGCATTGATGCCTATGCCGACCTCGTCGATCCGACGATCGCTCGCTACTGATCCATCCCCTCTCATCCGTAGCTTCACCGAATAATAATTTTTTTTAATCTCCCAAGACTTTGACTATGCCAGGTCACGATCAACTCAGTGAGCGACAACAACATATCCTGTGGGCAACGGTGCGGCGGTATGTTGCTACCGCCGAACCGGTCGGCTCCAAAGCGTTAGCTGACGAGTACGATTTTCAAGTCAGTTCCGCCACGATTCGCAATACCATGGGTCGCCTCGAAAAGGTGGGCTTGCTCTATCAACCCCACACCTCCGCCGGGCGCGTCCCCTCGGATTCAGGCTATCGGGTCTATGTGGATCAATTGATCACCCTTAATGATTTGTCGGGCCAGCACCTCCGCACCCTCTATCAGCAAAAACTGGACTGGCAAACCTATCACCTCGAACAGATTCTCCAACGGGCTGCGCAGATTCTCGCCACCCTCAGCGGCTATATTGCCCTGATCACCCTGCCCCAAAACACCAACCAAACCATCCAGCATCTTCAGGTGTTGCCGATTAACGACACCCAAGGGATGTTAATTATCGTCACCGATGCCTACCAAACCCAATCGGTGCTGCTGGATTTGGAAACGCTGCTGGGGTTAGAGGCGATCGCCGACGATGACGATTGGGCGATCGAAGATGAACTCCAAATCCTCTCCAACTTCCTCAACCAAAAACTGCGCGGCCAAGCCCTCGCCACCCTCCAACAGGTCAACTGGCAAGAACTCGGCGAAGAGTTTCGCCGTTATAGCAACCTCGTGCAGCAGGTGTTAACCGAAGTTCTGCGCCGTTGTCAAACCCCGACGGTGATGCCCATCTTGATCCACGGGTTCGCCGAAGCCCTGCGCCAACCGGAGTTTTCCGAAGTGCAGCAGATTCAAGCTCTCCTCCATCTTCTGGAAAAAGAACAAGAGCAACTCTTTCCCCTCATGTTCACCGCGCCAGCCCCCACCCCGCAGCGGGTAACGGTGCGCATCGGCTCGGAAAACTCCCTCGAACCCCTCAACAGTTGCACCCTCATTTCTGCCCAATATTCCCATGGCACAACCCCCGTGGGGAGTGTGGGGTTAATTGGCCCCACGCGGATGCTCTACGAAAATGCGATCGCCCTTGTTGAATCCACCGCCCAATACCTCACCGACTCCCTCACCAACGGCCTCGCCTAACCGGAGCGATCGCCGTCACCCACCGATTAACCTGTGTCATGCCCCTAGAACATATGGCCCAGAATAAAAGCCCAGACAAGCTGGGCTCTAGAGTCAACGGCAGCAATCAGACGGATTGACATCTTTAGTTAAGATGCAAGCTGTTCTGATTCCTGTTGGAGTAGCGAGACGAGGGAATCATCGCCACGGTTTTGTGCCACTTGAATCCGTCGCTCTAAATCCTGTTTGATGTTGTTGAAGTGAACAGCAGAAAAAGCGTTTTGGGCCTTGGGTGCATTGCTTTGGGACGAAGAGCAGTGGCACGAGCGAGCGATCGCCGCCAGTTGCGCCTTGATTTTGACCTCGGTTTGAATTTCCGGGCAGCGCTGATAGGTCACGCCGCGATAGCATAAATTAGACTTGGGTTCTAGAGCGGGAACATGGCGCGGATAGCGTAAATGATACGCTTGACTGCGGTATTTCCCGCTCAACTCGCTTTCACTCACCTCTAAGGAAAGGGGATGGTAATTGTGCTGAACGCCACGATAACAAAGCTGCATAGTGATTTAAACCCGTGATTGCTAAAAAAAGTTTTAATGTGTTGAAAACGATGGGAAAATGATGCCACCCTGACCCACATCGTCAAACAGTCTAATGTTTATAATGAATGCCGCGATAGATCAATTCGTGATCCTGCTGTAGGGAGTGAGGGCATTGACTATAGCGATGAACACGCCAAGGAGCACCACGATATTGTCCGGCAACTTCACCTTCTTTAACATCCACTGTCGTATGTTGAGGCTTATAAATGACGCCACGATAAGATAACTGCATTTCTCTTCCTCCACAAACAATTCTGTATCTAATCTAACAATTTCCCTTCATTCGCTGGCTTAATGTTACGAAAATTTGACATAGAGCAGCGATCGCCCCGGCAAACCATGCCCTCACCCAGGCAATCCCGACAGGATAATCTAGCCTCCGAGCGTCAACCACTGGCCCCAAACTTGTTAGGCTAGATTCATTTTCAAGATCCACCTCGAACGCTATGACCGCATCTTTATTTCACTTGGCGATCCCCATTAACAACATTGACCAGGCTAAAACGTTCTATGTGGAGGGTCTCGGCTGCACAGTTGGGCGCGAATCCCCCCAAGCGATGATCCTTAATTTCTGGGATCATCAAGTGGTAGCCCATGTCACCCTCGATCCCCTAACTCCCCAAAAAGGCATCTATCCCCGTCATTTTGGCCTCATTTTCCCCGATGAAGCCGATTGGGAAGCCACCCTCGATCGCGCCAAAACCCACAATCTCCAGTTTCGGGAATCGGAGAAACGCCGCTTTCCTGGCAAGGTCACGGAACACCGTACCTTTTTCCTCGAAGACCCTTTTTATAATCTTCTAGAGTTCAAATACTATTGCCACCCGTCGGCTATTTTTGGCCAACAGGAGGGCATGGCTGTGGGCGATCGCTAACCCTCACCCCCAGTTAATTCACTCACTCCGCGTTGGTGAGGGGGATAAAGAGTTTTTGTTTGGCGGCGTATTGCCAGGCAATGCCGTCGGGGTCTTTGTCGCGGCTCCAGTCGGAGAAGCTGCTATCGGATTTTCGCTTGGTGAGGGTTCCGGAATGGACATCAAGGCGTTTGGCGAGTTCCGCTTGGATGAGGGCTTTTTGGGGGAGGGGATCGCTGGGGGTGAGTTCTTCCGGGGTGAGGGCTTCGGGATCGCTGGCTGGGGTGCTGGTGTCAAAGATTGCGCCCAAGGCACTGGCGGTGAGGAAATAGTAAAGTGTGCCGCGCTCTGGGACGACTTTGCGCTGTGCTCCGTATTCGTTGGCGCGATGTTCGAGGAATTGTTGGGCGGTGTTGAGGGCAAGATCGCAACGGAGGGAAAGATCAACCGCTGTGAGGCAGCCTTTATTTTCTTTGAGGAGGGCATTAAAGGCGGGATTGATGCGATCGCCCAAGACTTTCCATTGATATTGTTGCCAAAGCCGCAACGCAAGACTGAGGGCAACAATGGCAAGCAGAATCGGCCAGGCGGAGTAGAGAAAGACAACAAACAATGCAAACGGAATAATCAGGATCAAAATTCCCGTAGTGCCTCGATCAATTGCCTGTCCAGCCATGATTCTCATCTAGTGCGAAAGTGCAATAGAGGCAATTGCCCCTTGCCCCTAGTTTACGCTGTCTTGAGCAGACTGGATAACTCTAATCGTTTAAACATGGCGGCTCTTGCCTGAATTGCAAGGGAGTCATCGAGTTTCTGCAACGTCACCTGGCGATCGTATTTTTGCAGCAGGGCGGTTTGGATGAGCCAGTCGGCGAGGAAGGGATTTTTGGGCAAGAGGGGGCCGTGGGAATAGGTGGCGATCGCATGGCGATGCAATGCCCCTTCCCAGCCATCTTCGCCATTGTTGCCGTAGCCAATCATCACTTTGCCGAGGGGTTGAGTCTCGCCTAAATAGGTACGGCCGCCATGGTTTTCAAACCCCACTACGATCGGCGCTTCGGGCCAGAGGGGTTCAAGGGCGGCAACTAATTCAGGGGAGACTAATTCAAAGGCAACATTGCCGATACACCGAGGCGTATTCAAGCCGGGATGCTTGGTGACGAGATCGAGCAATCCGAGGCCGTCGATGCGTTGACCGATGCCGGGTTCATAATACTTGCCGAGGAGTTGCGGTGATCCACAGGTGAAGACACCGGGGATGCCGTTGTCGAGTTGCGATCGCAACTTTGCCGCCTTTTCCCCTTGCAGATCGCGCATCACAATTTCCTGCTGCCGATCCTGCGCTCCGCCCCCGACGATCACATCCACTTGATCGAACTGCTCCGGGGTGGCGTTTTGATCCAGACGGACGATCGCAATCTCAATGTTGCGCCATTGGCAACGCTGTTGCAGACAGATCACATTGCCGCGATCGCCATAGGTGCTCATCAAGGTGGGATAAAGCCAACCAATCCGCAGTTCCATAGTCTACCCAATCCATTGTTTCAAAAAGTGTGCCACACCCCCTGCCGAAAACCAAGCAAACCTGATCTGGGCCAGTCGAGGACGATCGCCTCATGGCCAATTCACCGCCAATTCGCTCCCCAGCCTCTAAAATCCCAAACCCAACTGCTACAGTAAAAGGATCACGCTTAAATGATCCTGAACACGTCTGACTTATCCTCTGCTCCTGTGACTATGACCGATATTCCTAAACTCCTACTGGTCGATGATGAACCGGGCCTGCGCGAGGCCGTACAGATTTATCTCGAAGATGACGAAGAATTTGCGGTGACAGCGGTGGCTAGCGCGGCCGAGGCTTGGGTGATGTTGGAAAAAGAAACCTTTGATTTGGTGATTTCTGACTTGATGATGCCCCAGGTGGATGGCTATCAGTTTTTGCAGCAACTGCGTGAGGATGACCGCTTTAAGAATTTGCCCGTGATTTTTTTGACGGCGCGGGGGATGACGAGCGATCGCATTCAAGGCTACCAAGCCGGGTGTGATGCCTATTTGCCCAAACCCTTCGAGCCGGATGAATTGCTGGCGATGGTGAGAAACCTGCTGGCGCGGCGAGCCGTGGCCGAAGCGAGCCAAGGGGACAGCGCGAAATTAGAAGCGATCGCCCGCGAACTCGCCAGCATCAAAGGCATGCTCGATCAACGCCCCGGCATCACCCAATCCCCATCGCCCATCCATATCGACCTCACCCCCCGCGAGCAAAGTGTCTTAGACCTCGTTGCCCAAGGCTTAATGAATAAAGAAATCGCCAGCCATCTCGAAACCAGCGTCCGCAACGTGGAAAAATACGTCAGTCGGCTGTTCAGTAAAACCGGCACAAACAGCCGCACCGAACTCGTCCGCTACGCCCTCGAACATGGCTTAACGAAGTAGACTACCGTAACAAGAGGAATCTTGGCGGGCTTGTCTACCCCCTAAGACTAAACATCAACACGCACGATGCGATCTGAATCTTTATGAACCAAACACCCGCTTCAACCACTGTGACGGGGGTTCTCTATGCTGTCTTCGCCTACGGAGCTTGGGGACTGCTGCCGATCTATTGGAAATTGTTTGGGGTGATTCCGGCGGTGGAGGTGTTGAGCCATCGGATGATTTGGTCGATGGTGTTTTTGCTGAGTATTTTGACGGTGCAGCGACGCTGGCCAGAATTGCGGCAGGTGTTGCGATCGCGCCGCCAACTCCTCGGCCTATTCATCACCACCAGTTTACTCGCGTTTAATTGGGGCATCTATATCTATGGCGTGAACAGCGATCGCGTCGTCGAAACCAGCCTCGGCTATTACATCTGCCCCCTCGTCACCATGCTGCTGGGGTTGGTGGTGTTGCGAGAACGCCTGAATTGGGTGCAGTGGGTCGCAGTGAGTTTGGCCGGGGCGGGGGTGGTGATCTTCATTCAAGATTTGGGGCAAGTGCCTTGGATTGCCTTGGGGTTAGCCTTTTCCTTTGCCTTGTATGGATTGCTGCGAAAAATGATTGCGATCGCGCCGTTGGTGGGTCTCGCCGTGGAAACCCTGATGATCGCGCCCCTGTTGCTGATTTTAGTGGGGGTCTGGGAACTACGGGGCCTGGGACATTTCACCGCTACCCCAGGCATCACCCTCGCCTTTATCGGAGCCGGAATCGTCACCTCCATGCCGCTGCTGTGGTTCAACAACGCCGCCAAACGCCTGCCCCTCGTCAGCCTCGGCTTTTATCAATACCTCGCCCCCACCCTACAATTAAGCATCGGGGTCTTTCTCTACCGAGAACCCTTCACCACCACCCACGGCATCACCTTCGGCTGTATTTGGGCCGCCCTTGCCCTTTATTCAGCCAATACCGTGATGCTCAACCGTGCCAAGCTGCGCGAGCCGTCCTCACCCTAATTGTCTTGACCGTAACCCTCTGCCACAGGACTATCCATCCGGCGAGAGATTGTGCCAAGATGAGCATGATTTCATTGCGGTCGTTCCGTTTCACCCACGCCATCTGCCACACCAATACCCATGGGATATGTTGTTTCAATCGTCAATATGAAAGGGGGCGTGGGTAAAACCACGGTCACGGTCAACATAGCGACCTGTTTAGCGCGGGATTATCAAAAACGGGTGTTGATCGTTGACCTCGATACCCAAGTAAACGCCACCTTGAGTGTGATGTCCCCCCTGGACTTTGCCAGGCTCAAAAAAGAACGGCGCACCCTCAAAACCCTGGTGAATCAAACTATTCAAGCCGATATTGGCCAGCCGTTGAGAATTCAGGAGGTGATTTATCGTGATGTTTGTGGTGTGCCGGGGTTGGATATTTTGGCGGGGGATGTGGAACTGTTTGATGATTATTTACTGTCGGCGTTGATCAATACGAAGGCGATCGCTAACCAGCAGAATTACGAAAAAACCTGGAATCGCGTCGAAAACTACCTAATGCGGATGATCCTCAAACCGGTGATTCGCAACTATGACGTGATTTTAATTGACTTCCCCCCCGGCGATAACCTGATCACCCGCAGTGCCGTCCTCGCCAGTCATCTCTACCTGATTCCGGCCCGCGCTGAACCCCTATCGGTGGTGGGGATTGGTTTGTTGGAAAGTCGGATTAAACAGTTGCGAGACTGCGATCGCACCAAAATCAAAATGATCGGCCTCGCCTACACCGCCCGCGGCCAAGCCAGCAACATGGAACTCAAAGTCAAGCACCGCCTTGAAGCCGAATTTGGCCCCGCCAACATTTTCGCCACCGAAATCCCCCAAAACGTCGATGTGGCCAAAGCCGTCGAAGACTATCAGCCCGTCGTGATCAACAACCCCAAAGCCCCCGGCGCTCGTGCCTTTCGCAAACTCACCGCCGAATTTCTCCAAAAACTCGCCAAAACCGTGCGCGGCAAAAAATAACCCCAACCCCAAACAGATTCCGGTACAGTGCTAGAGGTTCAAGCAATCCGTTTTTTTGCCGGAATAAAGTCCGCCTAACTCTAGGTGAACAAGGGGCTTAAGCCCCTTGCCTCCCTCCCCTTCTGCCTTTCTATCTCTGCCTTTACGCCATGACCCTTGTATTTAGCACCATTAATATGAAAGGCGGTGTCGGCAAAACGACCCTCACCGTTAACCTCGCCACCTGCTTGGTGCGTGACCATCAAAAACGGGTCTTAATTGTTGATTTAGACTCCCAAATTAGTGCCACCTTGAGCGTCCTATCCCCGCAAGACTTCGGGAAATTACGACGCGGCCGCCGCACGCTGAGTTACCTCATTGATAAAGTCATTCGCCCCTACATTGTCCGTAAATTTTCTACCCCGGACATGATTTTAAAATCGGTCTGTGATCTGCCGGGGTTGGATTTATTGCCGGGTGATATTGAACTGTACGACGAATATATTGTGGCGGAAACCTTGTATAAACGCACCGCCGAAGCAGCAGATTCGCAAAAGTTTGCTGAAGTGTGGGTACAGTTTGAAGAGAAGCTTATGCAGTCAATTTTAGAACCCATTCGCGATCAGTATGACTATATTTTGATCGACTGTGCGCCGGGGTATAATCTTTTGACGCGGAGTGCGATCGTTGCTAGTAATTTCTATCTTTTACCTGCTCGTCCTGAGCCTCTTTCTCTGGTGGGGATTCAACTGCTTCAACAACGCATTGCAAAGCTCAAAGCGCAATATGATCCAACCTTGACCGCTAACTTGTTAGGGATTGTGTTTATCCTGTCGGGCGGGTTATTTAGTGGACGCTATTATAGTCAAGTGATGCAACGCATTAAACAGGATTTTGAACCCAACTATCTGTTTGATACCACAATTCCGATGGATGTGAATGTGGCAAAGGCTGTTGATGGCTTTACACCAGCGGTTTTAAGTACTCCTAATTCATCGGGATCGCGGGCCTTTGGCAAGCTGACGGGGGAATTTTTAGAGAAACTTTTGAGCGTAACTTAGGCTACTCCCTGGAACTCGCAAAACAGCGTAGGCTAGAGGAAGAGCCAAACGTTATCGGGTGGGCTGTTTTCGGTTCAACGTCTAGGGGAATTGATGTTTAAAGCGTTGATCGGGCCGTGATTCTGGGGAAGGGTTTGAGGCTGCCTGGGTTGCTGAACCTGTGTTAGCAAGGGGTTGAGGCTTTTGGTGATCTTGCCATGCGCGATCGCTCCATGCCAGTTTGACCTTCAGATCCCTTGAAACGGCTGGCGGCGTTGTGTTGGTTCACCCGATAGGATGGGCGCTTGATGGCGATGTTTATCCTGACTGATTGGTTCCATTATTCATCTACCCCCTCACTTCTTGTTATGACGACCACACCCCGCATGAGTTTGCCCTTGGTGAATTGCGATCGCCTGCTCCAAAGTATTGATGATCTGGCAAATGTTGGCCGTTTACCCCAAGGTGGGGTGCGCCGCATTGCCTATAGCCCCGAAGATTGTCAAGCCCGCCATTGGGTACAGAACCAGATGACCCAAGCGGGGATGACCCTGCGCATTGATCCGGCGGGCAATGTGATCGGCCGCTATCCGGGTCAGCAGGATCATCTGCCGGTGTTGGCGACGGGATCGCATATTGATACGGTTCCCTGCGGGGGGCGGTATGACGGGGCGTTTGGGGTGTTGGCGGGGCTGGAGGTGGTGCGATCGCTCCATGACCGCCACCTCCATCTGCGCCATCCCCTAGAGGTGATTGTCTTCACCGACGAAGAAAGCAGCATGATCGGCAGCAAAGGGATATCCGGGCGGGTGTTTCCCGATCCTGACTATTACCGCCGTCCCGATGGCGAATCGATTCAGGACTGTCTAGCGCGGGTGGGGGGCAATTGGGACTTGATCGCCCAAGCGGAACGCCAACCGGGAGAGATTGCCGCGTTTATTGAACTTCATGTGGAACAAGGGCCGATTCTGGAGTCCATGGGCAAAGCGATCGGCGTGATTGAGGGGATTGTCGGGCAACGCCGCTATCAGATCAGCGTCGAAGGGCAAGAAAACCACGCCGGAACTACGCCGATGTATATGCGCTGTGATGCGCTCGTGGCCGCGTCGCGGGTGGTGTTGGCGGTGCATGAGGTGGCGAATACACCAGGGCAGCAGGTGGCCACGGTGGGGCAAATGCAGGTGTTTCCCAATGCGGTGAATGTGGTTCCGGGTCGGGTGGAAATGAGCTTGGATATTCGCGATCTGTCCAGTTTGCACATCGATCGCCTCTTGGAACAGTTGGATTTGCATGTGCAGGAAATTGCGATCGCCACCAACACCAAAATCCGCTTTGAACGGCGTTTGCGCAACGAACCCGCCCTAGCTGAACCCCACCTCCAGGAGATCATCGCCACCGCCAGCCAAGCCCTCGACCTGTCCTACACCTACCTCCCCAGCCGTGCCAGCCACGATGCCCAAGAACTCGCCGTCATTACCGATATGGGCATGATTTTTGTGCCGAGCGAAAACGGATTGAGCCATTCCGAGTTTGAATACACCTCCCCCGAAGAATGTGTGCAGGGGGCGAATGTGTTATTGCACAGTCTGATCCAGTGCGATCGCTACTACAGCGACACCCATTAAGATCAAACCGTGGCAGTGGTTAATCGTCTGCATCCGTTTTAGTTGCTCATTTCTCATTTCTTGATAGCGTTATGGTTTCCACATTTCCGATCGCACCCAGCCTGGATCTATCTAAGGTGCGCCTTGACATTCGCAACTTGCAACGAGACCTCGTGCAATGGCGGCGGCAGATTCATCAGCAGCCAGAACTCGCCTTTGATGAACGCCAAACCGCCACCCTGATCGCGGCAAAGCTCACCGCCTGGGGTATTGATCATCAAACGGGTATTGCGGAAACTGGGGTCGTCGCCACGATCGCCAGTTCCAATCCCGGCCCCGTCCTCGCCATTCGGGCGGATATGGATGCACTCCCCATCCAAGAAGCGAATGATGTCCCCTATCGTTCCCAACAGGAGGGCAAGATGCACGCCTGCGGCCATGATGGCCATGTAGCGATCGCCCTCGGTACGGCCTACTACCTCGCCCAGCATCGAGATACCTTTTGCGGCACGGTGAAATTCATTTTCCAGCCCGCCGAAGAAAGTATCGGAGGGGCAAAACCGATGATCGAAGCCGGCGTATTGCAGAATCCGGACGTGGACGGGATCATCGGGTTGCACATTTGGAATAACCTACCCTTGGGGACGGTGGGCGTTCGTGGCGGGCCATTAATGGCGGCGGTGGAATGTTTTCGCTGCACGATTTTGGGCAAAGGCGGCCATGGTGCAATGCCCGACCAAACCATTGATGCCGTTGTCGTCGGTTCCCAGGTCGTCAATGCCCTCCAAACCATTGTCTCCCGCACGATCAAGCCCCTCGATGCTGCGGTGGTGACCGTGGGCGAATTTCAGGCCGGCACAGCCCCCAACGTTATCGCCGATACAGCCCGCCTCAGTGGAACCGTGCGCTATTTCAACGCCGACCTAGAGGGAACGATTGGCGATCGCATCGACACCATCATCGACGGCATCTGCCAAAGCCACGGAGCCACCTACGACCTCAACTATTGGCAACTGTATCCCCCCGTGATCAACGATACCGCCATGGCCGAACTCGTGCGCTCCGTCGCCGCCGACGTGATCGAACCCGACCTCGGCATCATGCCCGATTGCCAAACCATGGGCGGCGAAGACATGTCCTTCTTCCTCCAAGCCGTACCCGGTTGTTATTTCTTCCTCGGCTCAGCAAACCCCGCCCAAGGTTGGCACTATCCCCACCATCATCCCCAATTTGACTTTGATGAAAGCGTTCTTTGCATGGGTGTGGAATTATTTGTGCGGTGTGTTGAGCGCTTTGGCAGTGAAGATCGGTGAAGCCGAAGGAGTGGGGTGCAGTAGAGGGTGACGATGGGGAATGGTAATCCGAAACTCCGTCCCCTGCCCCAGTTGAGAATCAATCTCAATCTTGCCATGGTGACGATCCACCACAATCTGATAGCTAATCGATAGCCCCAGACCCGTGCCTTTCCCAATCGGTTTCGTGGTGAAAAACGGATCAAAAATCTGGTTTTGGGCATTCCTCGGAATACCATTGCCATTGTCCCGAATGCAGATGTGGATCATCTGCTCCTGTTGGGCAGTGGCAATGGTTAAGCGGGGTTGAAATGCTGGATCGCCCTTCGCCCGTTCTTCTAAGGCATCCATGGCATTACTCAAAATATTCATGAAGACCTGATTCAACTGCGCCCCATAGCATTCAACGAGGGGCAAGGTTCCATAGTGTTTGTCGAGGTGAATGGGTTGATGGCTCGTTTTCCCCTTTAAGCGATGCTGCAAAATGAGCAACGTGCTGTCAATCCCCTCATGGATATCGATGGCTTTCATCTGAGACTCATCCAGGCGGGAAAACGTCCGCAGGGACAGCACAATTTGCCGGATGCGCTCTGTGCCCATCCGCATTGAATCCAGAATTTTCGGCAAGTCTTCAGCAACAAAGTCTAAATCAATCTCCTCGGTGCGCTCTTGGATCGCCTGGGGGGGGACGAGGTAATACTCTTGATAGAGCCGAATCAGATCGAGTAAATCTTGAGTGTAGTTGTCAATGTAGGTGAGGTTGCCAAAAATGAAATTGACGGGGTTGTTAATTTCATGGGCGACCCCGGCGACAAGTTGCCCCAAGCTGGCCATCTTTTCATTTTGGATCAGGTGGGTTTGGGTTTGTTGGAGTTCTTTGATGGCGAGGGCGAGATCGGCGGCTTGGGTGCGGGTGGTGTCGAGGAGTTCGGCCTGTTGGAGGGCAATGCCCAATTGCATGCTGATTTGGGTGAGAAGTTCGACTTCGTAGGGTTGCCACTGCCGAGGGGTGGAGTTTTGATAGACGGCGAGGAGACCCCAGAGTTTGAGGGATTGGAAGATGGGGACAATGATGTAGGCGCGGGCTTGCAGTTGTTCGATCAGTTCAACGTGACAGTCGGAATATCCGGCTTTGTAGATGTCGTGGATCACGGAGGGTTCGTTGTCGCGGTAGCGGCCGCCGGCGGTTTCTTGGAGATAGGTGTCGGCGATCAGGGGATGGGATTGGAGGAGCGATCGCCATTCCGGGGCCATGGATTCCGCCACAATATGACCACTCCAATCCGGGGCAAAGCGATAAATCACCGATCGCTCGACGGTCAACAGTTGGCGAGTTTCTTGGGTGGTGGTTTCAAAAATGGTCTGGATATCGAGGGAGCGGCGAATTTTATCGACGGTGGTGGCGAGGGTGCGTTCCCGCTCCATCGTTCCGGCCAGTTGTTCCGTTTGGGCCTGGAGTTGCTGTTGGTGCTGGTGGTTTTCGAGGGCAAGGCTGAGGATTTGGGCGAGTTGTTCGGTGAGTTCAATTTCCTCTTGCGTCCATGATCGCTCCCCTCGACAGTGATAAACGCCGAACAATCCCCACAGTTGGCCATTTTGGTAGAGGGGGACGACCAATTGGGCGCGAATTTGGAAATGGCGCAACATTTCGAGGTGACAGGCACTGAGGCCGGCGGCTTCTACATCTGCGATCGCGCTAATCATCCCCTGGGCATACCGCTGCATCAAATGATGACCGAAATAGGAATCCTGCACCGTCACCAACAGCCCAGGAGTCCAATCGGGATCAACCGATTCAGCCATAAACACACCATGGCCATCCCAACTGGGTTCAAACTGAAAAACCCCCACCCGATCCACCTTAAAAAAGGCCCGCACATCGGTCACAACATCAGCGAACAAGGTGGGGATTGATTGGGTATGATGGATCGCCGCAAAAATATTTTGGAAGAGTTGATGGGAGGCACTCCAATGGGGTTGATCCCAGTCACTCATCTGAGACAGTGGGGTTGGAGCAACGGTGCGCTCGGTTTGCAGATTTTCCATGACTAATCAATCGCGAACCATCGCCGGATAAGGATGAACATTGAAGCAGAATACAACGCTAGGCAAACGGCAGACATTGAGGATGTGTCGTCTAAATTTATCCTAAGATGCAGCATTCCGAAAAGCGAGTAGGTTTTCGTTTTGTAACAGAATCCCATCACCCTCTGTATTCATAATTAAAGTTATGTGAATATTGATCCCCATTCTGTTACGGGAGTTTTCGCGCTTGTTCAGGCATTACCCTCACCCCAAACCCCTCTCCCATCGGGCGAGGGGCTTCTGATCTGGATATGATGATTTCTGAACAAGCTGTAGCAATGTTATGACCTATGGCGACAGATTATCCCTCAGCAGGGTAATCCTTATCTCCTGCCTTGAATGACTCTCCAAGACTCAAACAGTATCGTCTGTTGCGATTACCTAAATGGGATAGATTACCTAATTTTGTCAATCCTTAAAATCCGTATTTATACGGATTGATTGTGATAGTTTATCGTGTGTTTGATTACACTAGAAATCGCTCAAGATCAGCCATCAACGATAATGAATCGTTTTAACAACAAGGGTGCTTGAGGTGATGCGATCGCAGTTTTTCCCCTGCCACAACATCCCTCAATTTTCCCCGTTAATTGGGGTAGGACTGCGGTTTTTTACCCACCAAAAGCGCCATCTCTAGCCACTTCCAATAGCAATCCACATCCATAAACCCCAACTCCCACAGCCAATTTAATTGCGTCTGCACATCGAGGAGTTGATTCGACGGGTCATCTTCGTGCTCACCGTAGCCAATGGATTCCAGAAAATGGCGATGGAGCGCGGGTGTGGGCGAGGAAACATGTTCAAGATTACAGAAAATGCCACCGGGTTTGAGTTGGGCGAAGATTTCCCCGTAGAGGCTGCGCTTGCGATCGTCCCTGAGGTGATGGATGGCAAAACTAGAAACGATCGCATCAAAGGGCCCCAAGGCAGGCAAGGGATCATCGAGGTTATGGGCCACCACAGTCACGAGGGGATCATCCGCAAAGCGGGCGGTGGCTTTTTCGAGCATCGTCGGGGAAAAATCCAGGGCGACACATTCCATTAAGGGGCGATCGCACTTCAGCAACGCCGCCAACCGACCATCCCCCGTCCCCAAATCCAACACCCGCCACACATCGAGCGGCACATGATCCAACACCACCCGCTCCCCCTCCGTGCGATGGGGAATCCGATCCGCCCGGCTTAAATAGGCGAGGGCGTGCTCTGCTGAAGTCCATCCATTCATTGTTCGCTTAAGAGATCTTCCATATCTTTGCGTTCTGCCGGTTCCGACAAGGGCAAGCTTTGGCGCGTATCGGTAATCAGCCAATCCAACGCCGCCGCCTTCACATCGATCGCCGCCCCATTTTTATCCACACAGTAGCGACCAAACACCAGCTTATCCACCAAGCGCACCCCCGGCCCCAGGCGCGAATATTCAAAAATCACACTATTGTCCACCGTCGCCCCGGCGCAGATGTGGCAACTAGGGCCAATCATCGACGGGCCGATAATCGTCGCCCCATCTTCAATCCAGGTCATGCTGCCGATATACACGGGCCCTTGAATATTCACCTTGTCCCAGTTCACCTGGACATTCAGCCCCGTGTAAACCCCCGGCCGCTCTTCCCGGCCAGGGATGCTCACATTCTTGATTTCACCGGTCAAGACCCCGCGCACCGCCTGCCAATAGTCGGGCACTTTGCCAATATCCACCCATTCAAAATCCATCGCCACGGCATAGAACGATGCACCCATTTCCACCAATTTCGGGAAC
Organism: Spirulina subsalsa CS-330; assembly: GCF_028330765.1. Taxonomy (GTDB): domain Bacteria; phylum Cyanobacteriota; class Cyanobacteriia; order Cyanobacteriales; family Spirulinaceae; genus Spirulina; species Spirulina subsalsa_A. The sequence continues at coordinate 22,387 of NZ_JAQMTY010000096.1, forward strand.
AGGTCGCCGCCAATGTCGTAGACCTTGCCGCTGGGGATGTAGTCGATCACTTCCGGCTCAAAGATATAGATCCCGGTGTTGATCATCGTGCTGAGGGCTTCATCAACGGCGGGCTTTTCTTGGAAGGCTTTCACTCTGCCGTTGTCGTCAGTGACCACGACCCCGTAGCTAGAGACCTGCTCTTTGGGGACGGTTTTGGTGATGATGGTGGCGATCGCCCCCCGCTCCTTATGCCAGCGCACCGCTGCGGTCAAGTCCAAATCAATCAGCGCATCCCCACACAGCACCACAAACGTGTCATCAAAAAAGGGCTTAAATTCTTGAATCCGTTTAATGCCCCCCGCTGACCCGAGTGCTCTCCCCACAAGCTGACCATCGACAATATTCCCTTCAAAGGAATAGCCCAATTCCACCCCAAACCGCTGCCCATCACGAAAATAGCCTTCAATCTCATTCGCTAAGTGGCTCACGTTGGCCATAATTTGCGTGAAGCCATGTTTGCGTAACAGTTCTAATAAGAACTCCATGACCGGCTTTTGCAGGATAGGAATCAACGGTTTGGGGATGGTGTAGGTAATAGGGCGAACCCGTGTCCCCTTCCCTGCTGCCAGAATCATGGCTTTCATGCGTATCTATCCTCGTGAATTATCTCAACAGGTTATGCGATCCGATTTTATCCCATCTTCTGAAACCCACTTAGGTGATCAGGGGTTTTATCGAGAGGTCTTGGTAAAAGTCGGTTTGAGAAAGTTCCACCTTTGATTGGGAACTGAGGAGCAACAGCGCCCAAAATACCCCCACTCGTTCGTGGGTGGTGGCGGGTTTGGTTTGGGCCGCAGACCACCATTCGACGAGTTGTTCAAGCAGGATGGTGGTGTCGGTGTGGTCGGGGTTATGGGGGAGGACTTCGCGGACGAATTGCTCCAGTTGGGCGGCCATTTCCGTCAGGTTTTCGTCGTGGGCGAGTTGGGTGATGTGTTTGACGGCTTCTTTGCGGGTGTAGCCCCGCGATGGGGAGCGCGATCGCAAGGGTTTACGGTCTAGCACTGCGCCCATCTGTTGAATTTGGGCGATCAGTTCCTGGAGGGTGACGCGACGGCGACGCAGGGGCGGCGCAGTGGGACGGCGGCGAATGTGGCGCTCCATCCGGGCGGGTAATTCCCGCTCGACCGGATCAAGATCATCGATCAAGTCTTCGGGTTCATCCGCTTCGGGGTTTTGATCGGCTTCCAGGGTTTGGGCCTTGAGCAGCACCAGCATCGAGGCCCAGAGAAAGGCTTGACCCGATTGGGGCAGGTCAGCGGCATCGGGTTCGAGGGCTTGGGGACGGACAAGGTTTTGGAGGTAGCGATCGATCACGTCAATCACCTGCACATCCCAGGGGTCAATTTCTCCCCGTTGGGCGAGGTCAAGAAGAACGGCGATCGCTTCTTCAGCTAGGTTTTGCGGCACGGGGCAATCTCAACAGATACAGGCAGGAGCGGCGCAACCCGCCCACTCCTCCCGATTGTACGCATTGCCTCGAATTTTGCGTTAACTGAGATTTGCGTTAACTGAGACGATCGGAAGGATACGCACCTTTGATCACTTGGTTGTAATAGTGACCGGGCGATCGCGTTTGGCACAGTTCCTCCCACACCTCCGGCTCGATTTGGTCGTATTCATACACCGCCCCATTTTGAAACTCAATTTGCAGGGATTCGGTCTCTGGGTCATAGCTGAGGGCGCGGGTGCAATGGGAGTTAGGTGTGGATAAGGATTCAGCCGCATCAAGTGCCGGAATCGCCCCACTGACGAGATCCGCCACCTGTTGCAACCCTTCGTAGGCTTGGATGGGGGCCGGGACGGCGAGATATTCGAGATCTGCGCCGCGATCGATTAACAGCCCTAACCCATGGTCGTCATGGGCGATCGCGATCAGATTGCTGAGGTCGATTTTTTCAAACTGCATCGTGAAGAGGGGAGAAAGGATACTTGAAATTATAATCAACATTGATTGAAAAATCAACATCTGCGCCAGACTCGCCCACGGGTTGCCTGATCCCTAGACTTCAATCCAGCAGGCGAAAGGGGAGCGGTCTCCCGGTAGGATGGAAGGAAGACCATTGCAGGAGGGAAGAGGATGGGGGTTCAAATTCGGAAACCAATTTTAATCGGGGGCGTAGGGTTATCGTTTGCGCTCTGGGCTTGGATTTCCCTCCAGGATTCGCTATTGGATTGGGGGAGCGTGAGCCTCTGGGGATTGATGGCGATCGGGGGTGGGCTGTGGTGGTTACGACGCGATCGCCCCTCAACCCCCACCGTGGCCAAACCGCGATCGCCCCTCACCGCCGCCGACCTCACCACCGCGAAAACCCACCTCAACACCCTGCGCCACCTCCTCGCCACTGAATGCCCCCAGGTGGATCAACGGGCCTGGGATCAGGGGTTGGCGCAATTAGAGCAGGGCGACTCGTCCCCCTTCACCGCTGCGATCGTCGGCTCCCAATGGGTGGGTAAAACCGCCCTCCAGCAGGCTTTACCCCATGATCCCCCCTGGCACATTGTCGAAACCGCAACCCCGACGGCCCAGACTGCCGCCGTCTTGTATCTCGTCAATGGCGACCTCACCGCCGCTGAATTGCAGCACCTCCGCCAGTGGCAACAACAGCATTACCCGCTCCTGCTGATTCTCACCAAGCAAGACCAATACCCCGAAGAGATGCGGGCCATCCTCCTCGATACCCTGCGCCAACGGGTGCAGGGGTGGATTGCAGCGGCGGATGTGGTGGCGATCGCCGCCGCCCCCAGTCCGATCACCGTGCGTCAACATCAGGCCGACGGCTCGATCCGTGAATTCCAAGAACCCCGCCCCCCCGAATTGGGCAGCCTCCTCCCCCGCCTCGCTCAACTCACCACGGAAACAGAGGCGATCGCCCGCGCTCAACAGTGGCGGCAGGTGATGGCGATGCAAGGGGAGGTGAAAGCAGTGTTGAACGCGGCACGGCGCGATCGCGCCCTCCCCATTCTCGAACGCTATCAATGGATCGCCGCCACCGCTGCCTTTGCCAACCCCGTCGCTGCCTTGGATCTCCTCGCCACCGTTGCGATTAACGCCCAATTACTCGTTGATCTCGCCCAAATCCACGGCCAACCCCTCAGCCTCGACCAAGCCAAACCGGCCGCCCGTTCGATCGGGGAACTCCTCCTCAAACTTGGCGCGGTGGAACTCTCCACCCAAACGATCACCACTGTGCTCAAAAGTAGCCCGATCACCTACGCAGCCGGGGGGTTAGTCCAGGGCATCAGCGCGGCGTACCTAACGCGAATTGTGGGCTTGAGCCTGATCGACTATCTCCAACAACAAGACCCCACCCAACCGCCATCGGCCCTCAACTGGGACAGCCTCAGCCAGGGGATTCAAGGCGCGATCGCTCAAACCCAACAGGCGGGCAGGGTGGCGAGTTTTGTGGCGCAGATGCGATCGCGCCTCCTCAGTCAAGGGGCATAGCTTCTCATCATTGATATAGCGGTTTTCATAAACTTGAGGTGTAAAGATCCCCCTCAATCCCCCTTAAAAAGGGGGAAGTGGCGTTCTCATCCTTTCGCAATCTTCTATAGAATGCGCGTAACGTTAACTCCGCAAGGTGACGTTAAATTGACGGACGAGGGCATCGCGAATGGCTTGATGCACGGGGTCAACGTCGTCATCGGTGAGGGTGCGATCGCTGGCTCGGTAGGCCAAACTAAAGGCTAAACTCCGTTGCCCGTCGGGGACGTTTTCACCCCGATATTCGTCAAAGAGTTCAACGCCGGTTAGGAGGGTTTTGCCGGCGGTGAGCATGGCAGCACTGAGGTCGGCCACGGTGAGATCGACGGGGGCAAAGAAGGCTAAGTCACGCTCAACGGCGGGGTAAAGAGAGAAGCCTTGGAAATCGGTTGTGCCTTGGGCGGCGATCGCCTCTAACAACACCGCTGCATCGAGTTGGAAGACATAAACCGCTGCGGGCAAGTCGCGATCGCGCTGCACTTCTGGATGGAGTTGCCCGAAAATGCCCAGGTTCTGATCGCCAATGTGGAGGGATGCCGTCCGGCCGGGATGGAGTTGGGGCGTGTCGGTGTGGGGTTGGTAGGTGACGGTGAGGTTGAGGGCTTGGAAGATGCTTTCGAGCACTCCTTTGGCTTCGTACCAGGTCAGGGGTTGACCCTTGCCGCCGCTGGCCCAGCGGCCCATCCCATCGCGATCGCCGCCGAGAATCCCTGCGATCGCATCTCGTTCACAGAGTTTTTCCCCATCTTTGTAGAACACACGGCCCCACTCAAAGCCATTTAACGCCCCATTGCCCCGCGACAGGTTATAGGCAAAGGCATCGATCAACCCAGAGATTAACTCATCGCGCAGGGCTGAATATTCACTCAGCAGCGGGTTAGCGATCGTGATTTGGGCTTGTTCCGGCTTCACCAACGAATAATGCACCAATTCCGTTAGCCCAGCAGCGCGGCAGAGACTGCGGATCTGTTGACGGGCTTGGGTGGCAAAGGGAACCGTCCCCGGTTGGGTTTTGTTGGGGAGGGTGTCGCAAAAATGGTCGTAGCCGTAGAGCCGCGCCACTTCTTCAATCAGATCAATTTCTCGCTCTAAATCCCGATAGCGGTAGGGGGGAATCGTCACCGTCCATTCCTCCGGGGCGGTGGTGGCTAATTGACACCCCAAGGCGATTAAAATCCGCTCCACATCCGCAGCGGTAATCTCACCCGTCTGCACAGGGCCTAAAATTCGCTGCAACCGGGCCAAGCGGAGGGGAATCTGGCGGCTCCATTGGTCGGGAGCGGGGCGGCCATCGTGGCAACCCTGGGCGGTGACCGTGCCGCCAGCGAGATCGAGGATCAGGGCGATCGCACGATTCGCCGCCTGTGCTAATTCCGCTTGGTTTACCCCCCGTTCATAGCGGGTGGAGGCTTCGGTGCGCAAACTTTGGGCGCGGGACGATCGCCGAATCGCCACCGCATCAAACAGGGCCGCTTCGAGGAGTAGATTCACCGTGCCGCCATGGACTTCGCTACTGGCTCCCCCCATCACCCCGGCCAGGGCCACCGGGTGATCATTGGCGGTGATCAGCAGGTTTTGGGGCTGGAGGGGGCGGTCTTGGTCATCCAAGGTTTTGAGGGTTTCCCCGGCCTGGGCGAAGCGAACCCCAAGGGTGAGGGCTTCGGAGGCGGTGATGGCCTGGAGGCGATCGCAATCAAAGGCGTGTAACGGTTGCCCCCATTCCAGCAGCACATAGTTAGTAATATCCACCACATTATTAATCGGCCGCACCCCTGCCGCTTGGAGCCGGAACTGGAGCCAATCGGGAGAGGGCGCGATCGTCACCCCTGCGATCACTGTGCCGAAATAGGCCGGGCAGGCCGCTGATTCGGTCACCTGTACCGTGAGGCGATCGCTCATCGGAGCCGTCACCGCCGGAATGGTCGGCAACGTCACCACCGCATCCGTCAACGCCGCCACTTCCCGCGCAATCCCCACCACACTCAACGCATCGGCCCGGTTCGCCGTCGAAGTCACATCCAGCACCACATCATCCAGCCCCAAGAGCGGCCGCACATCATCCCCCGGCGTTAAATCCGGCTGCGTAAAAACGTGAATCCCCTCGGAATCCTTCTCTAGCCCCAATTCTGACAGGGAACAAATCATCCCTTCGGACTTGATGCCGCGCAATTTTGTTTTCTTTAACTTCAGGTCAATGGCCGGCAAATAGGTTTTCGGCAGTGCCACCGCCACCTGTTGCCCCGCCGCCACATTTTTCGCCCCACAGACGATCGTAGACGGCTCCGCTGCGCCCACATCCACCGTACAGACACTTAACTTATCCGCGTTGGGGTGCTGTTCTCGTGTCAGCACATGACCCACCACCACCCCATCGGCCCAGGTGCGGCGGTCTTCAATACCCTCCACTTCAAACCCGGCAATGGTCAGAATTTTGGCAAGTTCTTCCGGAGTAAGGCTGAGGGGAACGAATGTCTGTAACCAGTGAACGGAAACCAGCATGAGTAATGTTGTTTCTTGAAAAAGACCCGACTATCCATAGTACCGTTTTGCCCTGCGTTCCGACACAGATGCCCAAAACTCGCGTTCAACCCTGTTGCGGCTCCGGAATTCCTGTGGGGCGATTGAGGGAGAGCGGGATGGTTTTAGGACTGTTGTGATCGAGGGTGATCGAGGGTCAGGGACTATTCTAGCCAGGGATTGTTTCAGTGTCTGTATTTACACTGAACATTTTCGCTGTGGAAATGAATAGTAATGGTGTATTTTTCTGGCCAAAATAAACGCAACTATTTGTTACAGAATGATGCTGAGAGGGGGACTCGATGCGGCAGAGCAAGAGACTTTGAGGAAAAGTAGGATATGCTATTGATGAGAGAGGAGTTGAGGTGTTGATCACCTTAACAGCACTGATTGGTGGGGACTAGAACTGAGGGGAATGACCCCTACCCCTTACTCAATACTTACTCTTGACAACGCTGCTGCTTTTGAGAACGCTGCATGAGTTACTGTCTCAATCCCTCCTGTACTCAACCAAAGAACCCTGATTCGGCCGAAGTTTGTCAGACTTGTGGTTCTAAGATGTTGATGCGCGATCGCTACCGTGGAGTGAAGTCTCTCGGCCAAGGGGGCTTTGGAACCACCTTCCTCGCCTTAGATCACGGCCTGCCGGGGCATCCCCCCTGCGTGATTAAGCAACTCCGTCCGTCTAGCAATGATCCGCAAATCTTCCAGATGGCGAAGGAGCTGTTTGAGCGGGAAGCTGAAACCCTGGGCAAAATTGGGAATCATCCCCAAGTTCCCCGCCTGCTCGACTACTTTGAATATAACAAGGATTTTTATCTCGTCCAAGAATATGTCAAAGGGCTGAATCTACAACAGGAAATTAAGCGTCACGGGCCGATTATTGAAGCCGGAGCACGGCAATTTCTGAGTGAGATTTTGCCGATGATTCAATACATTCATGAGAGTAAAGTTATTCACCGCGACATTAAACCGGCTAACTTAATTCGGCGTGAACAGGATAAAAAGCTCGTCTTGATTGACTTTGGTGCCGTTAAAAATAAGGTCAATCCCCAAAATTCCACCAATAGCTCTGATCAAACGGCTCTCACGTCCTTTGCGATCGGGACTCCCGGCTTTGCACCTCCGGAGCAGATGGCGTTACGCCCCGTTTTTGCCAGCGATATTTATGCGATCGGGGTGACTTGCATCTATCTCCTCACGGGAAAGTCGCCGAAGGATCTAGACTATGATCAAAAAACTGGGGAAATGCTGTGGCGCAAGGATGTGGATATTTCCGATAATTTTGCCAATGTTTTGAAAAAAATGTTGGAAGTTTCGGTTCGACACCGCTATCAAAATGCCCAAGAGGTTTTGAATGCGCTCGATATGGAACCGTACATGGATGACTTGGCGAAGTCGTTGGTGACGGCCCCGAATCCGAATTCGGGGGGAAATCTTGCCAGTTCTAGCGATGATGAGGTGATGCCGGCTTCGTCGCCCACTCTGTCGGCCACGGAGCGCCTAGCGATGAAGCTCCGAGAACGACGGGCCCGCCGTCAAAAGACGGGCGGGGGTGCAAATATGGATGCGATGGGTGGGGAGAAATATCCCGGCCGTGGTTCCAGTGCGGCGGGACGCAGTACCGCGAGTCGGCTGCCGGATTCTGCGAGCGGTAATCCGGGGAGTCGGCGGCGGGCGGCGGCGCGGCTGGATGTGGAAACGGTTTTGACGGCTTACACGAAGGGGCGGCGGGATTTTGCCCAACAGAATCTGAGTCAGTTGAAGCTGATGGAGGCTAATTTAGAGGGTGGGATTTTTCACCAGTCTAAGTTGCGCAAGACGAATTTACAGAAGGCGAATTTGGCGGGTACTGATTTTGGCCGGGCGAGCTTGGCGGGGGCGAATTTGCGTGATGCGAATTTGGGGCGGTCTTATATGGCGGGGTCGGATTTGGAGGGGGCGGACTTGCGGGGGGCGGATCTCAGCCATGCGAATTTAAGTCGGGCCAATTTGCGGGGGGCGAATTTGTGCGGGGCGAATTTGACGAATGCGAAGATCTCGGAGGATCAACTGGCGATGGCAAAAACGAACTGGTCTACGGTTTTACCTCACGGTCGTCGCGGGTTTTGGTAGGAAAGGGTGGAATAATGGTAGTAGCAAATTAAGCAACAATTTTGCATGAAACGTTTTCAGATTTGGTTATTTTCGATCGCGCTTGTGATTGTCACGGGTTTATCTAGTTTTCAATGGGGGATGGCTTCAGCCCAGGCCCAGCAAGTGACGGTTAATGATGAGTTTACTCGTATTGCGGAGCAATGTTTAACGGCTGCTGATGCGTCGGTGGCCTTGCAAGCGTGCGATCGCGCCCTTGCGATTAATGATGAAGATCCGATGCCCTGGTATGGCAAGGTTAAGGCTCTCAGTACCTTAGGGCGTACCGCTGAAGCCGATGCCGCTCTCCGGCGGTTTGATTTTGTCGGCCGCTATTACAATGGCATGTTGCGGCCGATCCAATTGCTGCAACGGCGGATCTTGCTGGCGGATCTCGTGGGGAGTGCTGAGCGAGCGGCTGAATTGGATCGCGAAATTGCCGAAGTGGGTGGCCAGTTGAACAGTTTAAGTGGAGATGAGCGGACTCAGGCTCAAGCCTACCTCCAACGCTTACAAAGTATCCAAGAAGATTATCAACAGGTGCAAAGCAATCCTGAACTGTTGCAACAACTGGAAAGCAATATGATTCAAACGATGGTCGAACTGCGGCGGGGGTTTGTGGAAGCCAATGCCCGTTTAAATGCGGCGGACTAAGGGTTAGATTGTATCATTATCCTGAGGATGCCTCTCATGCCGTAACTGGGTGAGGGGATTTTTTTTAGGTGCGATCGCCGTCTCGGTTCAAAGTTGATCAATCATCCGGGCCGCTTGTCCCCCGTAGCCGCCGCCGAACAGGTTGAAGTGGTTGAGGATGTGGTAGAGGTTGTAGAGTTTTTTGCGCTGGGGATAGCCGGAATCTAGGGGAAACACGGCTTCATAACCGCTGTAAAAGGCTGCGGGAAAGCCGCCGAACAGTTCCGTCATCGCAATGTCGGTTTCGCGATCGCCCCAATAGAGTGCCGGGTCAAGAATGACGGGAACGCCATCCACAGTACAGGCCGCATTCCCCGACCAGAGATCGCCGTGAACCAGGGAGGGTTGGGGGTGATGATCGGCGAGGAGGTCGCGCACCTTCTCGATCACAGTGGCGGTGGCCGGAAACGAACCGCCGCGACGATTCGCGAGGCGCAGTTGAAACCCGATCCGATGCTCTGCGAAAAAGTCCGCCCAAGAATCTGTCCAGGTGTTGATTTGGGGCGTGGAACCGATGGTGTTGTTTTGATCCCAGCCGAATTGATCAGACCCGGCCACACGATGGAGGGCGGCAAGATCTCGCCCCATGGCCGTCCAACTTTGGGATGTGCCCCGGCCAAAGTTGAGCCATTCCATCACAATGTAGCTGGAGCGATCGGCCACGCCCACGCCGATAGGGTGCGGGACGCGAATGGTGTGGGTGGCGGCCATTTGACGCAGGGCCCGGGCTTCGGCCTGGAACATGGCTTCTTGGTGGGCTGCGTTGAGTTTGATGAAGTAGCTGCGATCGCCGTCACTGATGCGATAGCCCTGATTGATGCAGCCCCCACCCACGGATTGGCGATCCTGAATCGTGAATGGCTGATCTGTCCAAGTGGTAATCTGTTGGGCAATTTGATCCCACATAGTCCTCCGGTCTTAGGGTGTGGTGCTGTTTCCCTCCCGTGCTTGATCCGTGGGACGGGGATGCGCGGGGAAAACGGCTCAAAATTAGCGTAGCGCAGGTTGACCTGCGCTACAGCTTTGACGATCTCAAACGGGAGGCGCGATCGCCCCCCTGCCCTTAAACCGGCTGACTCGCCGACGGTCGCCGATCAATCACCTCATCAATCAGCCCATAGTCCTTCGACTCCTGCGCCGACATGAAAAAGTCGCGGTCGGTATCCCGCTCGATCCGGTCGAGGGGTTGCCCGGTGTGGTTCGCCAAATGTTGATTGAGCAAGGCTTTGAGATAGAGAATTTCCTTGGCTTGAATTTCAATATCCGTCGCTTGGCCCTGGGCCCCGCCGAGGGGTTGATGGATCATAATCCGGGAATGGGGCAAACTCCGGCGTTTGCCCTTCGCGCCCGCACTCAACAAAAAGGCCCCCATACTCGCCGCCAAACCCACACAGATCGTGGATACATCGGGGCGAATTTGATTCATCGTGTCAAAAATGCCCATCCCCGCCGACACGGAGCCGCCGGGAGAGTTGATATAGAGGTAAATATCTTTTTCCGAATCATCGGCTTCCAGGAAAAGGAGTTGAGCGACGATCAGGTTCGCTAACTCATCGGTGACGGGTTGGCCGAGAAAGACAATCCGTTCCCGCAGGAGACGGGAGTAGATGTCAAAGGCGCGATCGCCGCGCCCGGAGGATTCAATAACGGTTGGGATCATCGTCTATCCTGCTTCTGGTTCCAGTGGTTTTGTTCGATTTTAGCGAGTTCTCAGGGCAAACCGGGGAAACGTTGAGATTACGCCCCTTTGATCCGCCGTCGGCTTGTCTTCTCTTTGACTATCGTTGCCGGTGGGTTCGCATAGCGGCGCACCACATTATTAAAGGTTTGGGCGACGCAAGTGCCGGTAGCCGCACTAACGATGGAAATGGTGAATTCAATCGTGTGCTCCGGCGTGGTGACGCGATCGCACGCCTCCCGCACATTATTTTCAATCCGCTTAAATAAATTACGGGCATATTCATCCACATTCGCCAAGCTCACCCCCGGCAAACAGCCCATCGCCACCATTTTTTCCAGCAAATCAATCTTATTAATAATCAACGTCACATTCAGCAAATTCTTGCTATAGACCGTCGCAAACACAATCTCTAAAATGGCCGGCACAATATATTCCATGTGCTGCTCAACCCGTTTGCGAATCTTATTTTCCGTATCCGTGGACAGCCATTCGATCAATTCTTCGGTATTTAACGGCTGATTATTGCGTTCAATCCGAGGCGCAATATCCACAATAAACAGCACCCCATTCACCAAGCGCTTACCCGGATCTCCAACCACCTGAGACGAGACATTCAGGGTATTTTGAGACGGAGACTGACCCTGATAGTCCGAAATGATTACATTACATTTGCGCTTCGTTTCAAGATCGATATAGCGCTCAGACGCATAATAGGCAAAATCCTTCGTCGATTGTTCCGGGCGAATATCTCCTCCCAACCAACTTTTAATCAGCGTCGTTTTACCACTACCGCCCCGACCATAGAGATAGAAGCGACAAGCTGGTTTTTTCAGAATTGCATCACTGCGAAACCCTTCTACTAAATCACTATAAAAATCGGTCGTTGAACCCACCGAAATAATTACCGTCACAGCAACAAGCAAAATACTGATCAAGATAGGGCCGGTGATATCGCTAAAGCCACTACTGATAAATAGAACAGCCGCCATGGCACACAGTACCAATACGACGAAAATCAATATTCTGCGTCCTGTCATGTTGTCGTCAAGAATTTGCAAGGGTTAGCCCAATCAAAGGGTCAGGATTGGGAAGAAGCCAAGTCATGGATAAACCAGGGGACGAATGTCAACCGCCAGAATCATCGATCACGATCATTCGGTCGTTTGGTTACACCTGTATCCTCTGGTGCATTGACGGAGAACGAATAAAATACCATGTCATTGGGTGACTGTGACGAATCGCTAGGACTGCGTCTGAACGAGTGACATGAACTCAACGATCTGCTGAGCCCCTGGATTGGTCATTTTATCGGCGCTTACGGTTAAAACTAGATCTCCCATCTCACATCAACACTAGGCTTGATTGTATTCTAGGATAAATGGGGAATAACCTCTCGGTATCCATTTGCCAAGAATTTAAGTGAATATACGAGAATATTGGTGAATTCTGAAACGAGACGAGGGGCTTTCACTCCGAGAATGGATTATCCCTTGCCCTTGATCAACCTATTGCTGTGGGTTGAAGCGCGATCGCACTCCAACCCACGTTCTGCCTCACGCATTGCGACAGGCTCCACCTGTGAGGCAGAGTGCCGCAATGTTTGATCAGCGTGGTGTTTAGCGATCGCCCAAGCAAATGCCCAAACCGCGAGCGGTGGAGACAAGGGTGTCTTGGAGGTCGATTTTGCGATAGGTTTTGATCGCATCGAAGATCGGGACTCCCATAACTTGGTGATCGTTCCACGTAACCATCATGTCGGATTTCCCCTCAGCAATGAGATCCACCGCCCCCACGCCAAAGGCCGAGGCGAGGACGCGATCCGTCGGGGAGGGAATGCCGCCGCGTTGAATATGGCCGAGGACGGTAACGCGGGTTTCGGCGTTGGTCTGTTGGGTGATGGCGTTGGCTAAATATTGGCCAACCCCACCGAGGCGACATTCGCCGAACTGTTCAATTTTCTGGAGGGTTTCACCGGCTTCGGTGCAAACCGCTTCGGAGACGATCACCACGGAGAAGTTAAACCCGTTTGCTTGTCGTTCGCGGATGGTGTCGCAGATGGCGGCCAGTTTGTAGGGAATTTCGGGGATGAGAATCACGTGAGCACCGCCGGCAATGCCCGCATTGAGGGCGATGTGGCCCGCATCCCGCCCCATGACTTCGAGGATCATGACGCGATCGTGACTAGCGGCGGTGAAGTGGAGGCGATCGAGGGCATCGGTGGCAATGTCCACAGCGGTGCTAAACCCGATGGAGAGTTCGGTTTCGCCCACGTCATTGTCAATGGTTTTGGGGATGCCGATCAGGTTAATGCCGCCCTGTTGCGCAAGCTTCCTGAGGATTGCGAGGCTGCCGTCGCCGCCAATGCCAATTAGGGCATCAAGATTCAGTTGGTGATAGCCTGCAATGATTTCTTCGGAGCGGTCTTTGAGGGTTCCGTCCGGCATGGGAAAGGCAAAGGGGTTGCCTTTGTTGGTGGTGCCGAGGATGGTGCCGCCTTGGGTACGGAGGGGATCGACTTTGTGGAGTTTGAGGGGCATGATTTGGGGGGGGCGCTGCATGAGTCCGTTGGTTGCGCCTTTAATCCCAATGACATCCCAGCCATAGTGGGCTGTGGCATGCTTCACAACAGCACGAATGATCGTGTTTAAGCCTGCACAGTCACCCCCGCTGGTTAGGATACCGATGCGTTTGTGTTCTGTCATAACCAGAGCTCCGTGAGTGGTTGACGGTAATTCCGTTTTTATTGTGGGGGTGGATTTCCCGGTAGGGTGGTTTTAGGCAATTTTATTTTAGATTTTGAAGATTGTGGTGGGGTTTGGGGTTAGGCGGCAAGGTGGATCGGGGGTTGCTGCTGTTGGAGCGATCGCATCTGGCTAAACAGTTGCCAACATTGACTTACTCCCCCGTTTAGAAAACGGGGGATTCTGGGATCAAGCAGCGGTAGTGCATTAATGCACGGGACGGAGGAAAATCAGGCTACACAACTACGATAACTAGGGAGACAAGCTCATGGCTATTGAGATGACCTGTCCGACCTGTGGGTCTCACGATATCTCCAAGAACGGCACTAGCCACCGA
>NZ_JAQMTY010000097.1 GCF_028330765.1 Spirulina subsalsa CS-330
CGTTTGATCCCCCTAAATCCCCCTTAAAAAGGGGGACTTTTTTTCGTTCCCCCCTTTTTAAGGGGGGCTAGGGGGGATCGAGAGAAGGTGAACATCGTTAAGAGCAGTTTGTGTATAAGCAGTAGCCCCTAGGGAGAGGGAACTGGAAAAATGGATCGGCTCCCCTCGCCCTCTGGGAGAAGGGTTGGGGGTGAGGGCTATCAAGTCAGTCAACCAAGCATTGATTTTTTGTCAGTTAACCCGCCATAATGCTTATATTCACCTAATCATCAGAGAAAATGCACGTTCTACATGGAACTTGGATTCCTGAGGATAACAACACCTTTGTTCAAGGGGGAAATTTCTATCTTTGGGTAGAAACGACAAAACAGCAACGTCAGCGCGATCGCATCCATCCGTATCATTTACAACATAGCAAGCTCACCGATTTTCTGCACCAACAGTTAGGACTGACTCTCCTCAATCCACGTCAGCCAGAAGCGCAGATTCAACGCTGTTCATTTCTACTCCCCAGCGCTGACCAGCAACCGCTCCCCTCCCCTGAACTGTCTCGTTATCTAGAACAAGAAAGTGCCGAAGCCTTTACGTTGGACTATTGGCAAATCGAAGCCTATCCCACGGGCAAAACTGTCAAAACTGTGGTGCGAGTGCTCAATGATCTGCACTTTCTGGCGCTGCATGGTTTAGCAGAGGTGCAATTGGGATCTGATTTGTGGTTTTGGTATCACTACAGTCAAGGGTTGAAAACCCTCTTAATTGAAGAGCAATATATCCCTGCCTTGAAATATCACGAGACCCGCAAAACAAAAACAAAACAGAAGACCGCAAAGACTCTATCGAGCGTTGAAATTTACGGGGGATGGGACTGGGTCGGCGATCGCTACTCACACCATATCGCCCACTTTACCGCCTGTATGCCCGCGATTTGTACGGCAGGATTCGCCACAGAACCGCCCCGCCCCCAATTCCACGATCGCGCCACGCTCCTCCACCATTTTTCTGAATGTTGGCTAACCTCTATCGTTACTCAAACTCCCCGCCCTCAATCCTTTCAAAAAACGTATCAGGATTCGATCATTGAAGACTGCTTAACTCAAAACTATATACCCGGATCTCCCGAATCTGTTCAACAGTATCAAAATTGGCAAAATTGGCGCGATCGCCTCGAAAAAACTCACCAAAATTCGGGTTTTTCTCTCTGTTTTCAACTCCACGAACCGGCAAACCCCGAAGATCCATGGCAGCTTCAGTTTCAAGTGGCAGCAAAACATGACCCCTCATTACGAATTAGTTTGCTCGACTATTGGCGCTTAAAAGGCAGTCAGAAAGAGATTTTACAACAGCAGTTTGGAGACTCCTTTGAACAATATTTACTACTTGATCTAGGCTATGCGGCTCGAATTTATCCCGACATTTGGCGAGGCTTAGAAACAGATCAGCCCATGGGGATTAGTCTGGATTTGGAGGGGGCGTTTGAGTTTCTGAAAGAATCGGCGTGGATTTTAGAAAGTGCCGGCTATGCAGTGATTGTGCCGGCGTGGTGGACTCCGGAGGGCCGGCAACGGGCCAAAGTCCGTTTGCGGGCCAATGGCGGGTCTAAATCCTCCAGTCAAGCCGGTAAAAAAGGCTATTTCTCCATGGATGCAATCGTTAAGTATGACTATGAATTAGCCATTGGTGATCATGTTATTTCTGAGCAGGAATGGCAACAGCTTGTTCAAACCAAAACCCCCTTAATTCAGTTTCGGGGCCAGTGGATCGAATTAGATCCCCAAAAGATGGCCCAGATGTTGGAGTTTTGGAAAACGCAACACCAAGAATATCCTGAACTGAGTTTGCTGGACTTTATGCAACTCACGGCTAAGGCTGATGACAGTGTAGAAGTAGACTGCGATCGCGAAGATTCTCTCGGTCAAATGATGGCACGTTTGCACGATAAAAGCCAACTGGAACTCGTGCAAAGTCCCACCCAATTTCAGGGGAAATTACGCGAATATCAACGTCGGGGCTTAGCCTGGCTGCAATATCTTGAACAATTAGGACTAAATGGATGTTTAGCCGATGATATGGGGCTGGGAAAAACCGTACAAGTCATTGCGCGATTAGTCCAAGATCAAGAAGAAGCCCAAGCCAAGGGGCTGAGTTTTGCGCCCACTCTTTTGATTGTTCCCACTTCTGTTTTGGGCAATTGGCAACGGGAAATTGAGAAATTTGCCCCAACGCTACGCACAGTCATTCATCATGGCAGCGATCGCGCCAAAACCGATCAAGCCTTTCAAGAACTCTGTGATCAGGTTGATGTTTTGATTACCTCCTATAGTTTGGCTCGTCAGGATTTTAAGTGTTTATCAAGCTTGACCTGGCAGCGAATTGTTCTCGATGAAGCTCAGAACATCAAAAATCCAAAGGCAAACCAAACTAAAGCCATTTTCAAACTAGAGGCACAGTATCGCCTCGCCTTAACCGGCACTCCCGTCGAAAATCGCCTCTTAGATTTGTGGTCTATTTTTCAATTTCTCAACCCTGGCTATTTAGGGACGCAAGCTCAATTTCGGCGTAATTTTGAGTTACCGATTCAAAAAGAAAATAGTCTAGTTCAGTCTCAAACCCTGAAAAACTTAGTTGAACCGTTTATTTTACGTCGGCTCAAGACTGATCAAAGTATTATTAAAGATCTACCCAATAAAATCGAGCAAAAATTATTTTGTAACCTCACCCAAGAGCAAGCCTCTCTCTATGCAGCGGTGCTTAAAGATGTCGAACAACAGTTAGAATCCACTGAGGGTATTCAACGCAAAGGACTCATTTTATCGACCTTGATGCGCCTCAAGCAGATTTGCAACCATCCCCGCCAATTTCTCCAAGATAACAGTGAATTCACGGCAGCGCGATCGCATAAACTCAGCCGCTTAACGGATATGGTGGAAGAAGTGATCGCAGAGGGCGAAAGTCTCTTGATTTTTACCCAGTTTCGTGAAATTGCCGAGTCCCTAGACCACTATTTACGCCATCACTGCCACTACAATACCTATGTATTGCATGGGGGAACCCCTGTTAAAAAACGGGAGCAAATGATCGCCGCGTTTCAAGATCCTGCGACTGAACCGTCAATTTTTATCCTCTCGATTAAAGCGGGAGGGGTTGGGATTACCTTAACGAAGGCGAATCATGTGTTTCACTTTGATCGATGGTGGAATCCGGCGGTGGAAGACCAAGCCACCGATCGCGCCTTTCGGATTGGTCAAGAAAAACATGTTTTTGTCCATAAATTTGTAGCCATCGGTACGTTAGAAGAACGAATTGATCAGATGATTGAGGATAAAAAGAAACTGGCTGGCGTAGTGGTCGGGGCTGATGAATCCTGGCTCACAGAATTAGATAATGATGCGTTTCGGACGCTCATTGCGTTGAGTAAAAATGCGATCATGTAATACTGAGGTGATCTCATTTCATCGCATTTAAATGTTCAAATTTAAATGTTCAAACATACGGTTACTTCAATCGAATTGGAGGAGAAACAATGGCACAGATCAGTCGAACATGGTGGGGGCAGCGGTTTTTAGCCGCTCTTGAAGACTGTGGCGATCGCGGTCGTCTCCAGCGGGGACGTTCCTATGCGAGAAGCAATAAAGTCAAATGTCTTGAGATTGAAGACGGGAAGATTTTCGCGCAGGTTCGAGGTTCAATTAATCCCTATTTCAACGTTTACACAGAACCTCTATATGATATTCATATTGAATTATCCCCCATTACTCCCGAACAATGGTCAACCGTCATTGCACGGTTAACCTCAAAGGCGAGCTTGGTTTCTCGACTGCTGCTCAATGAAATGCCAGACGCTATTGAAGAACCGTTTCAAGCCTTGGGCTTGCAGCTTTTACCCCACGATTTTTCGGCGGTCTATACACGCTGTTCCTGTCCGGATTGGGGCGATCCCTGTAAACATGTTGCCGGTATTTTTTATCGCCTGGCGTTGCAATTAGATCAAGATCCATTCTTATTGTTTGAGTTGCGGGGTTTATCGCGGGAATCTCTCGCGACGGAGTTAGCAAAATCATCCTTAGGCCAAGCACTGACGGCTGAATTACAGGCAGAGGTGCGATCGCCGGTTGCCCGTGAATCATACTATACTCGCCCTCAATTGACATCTGCCTCTCTTGATCACCTGCGTGATTTTTGGCAGGGTGATGAATCTTTACCCACGACGATTTCCCCTCCCCAGCAACCACTGATTGCCGCCATTTTAATCAAAAAAATGGGAGATGATCCAGCATTTTGGCAACGTAATCATTCATTTGTGGCGGTGATGGCGGATCTTTATGATCGGGTACGAACGAAAAATAAAGACTGTCTATAATCCAGTGCTGAATTTAATCGGCATCATTAGAGCTGATATAATTGGTTGGAAAAATGGGGCGGAGTTGTTTTGTGGGTGATTTGAGGGTGTTAAATAGACGATCCCAAAAGTCTTGAATACCATAGTTTCCCTGAAAAGATGTATGATGCAGGTCATGAAAATCGGATGAAATGAAGAAAATTGACAGTGAACTGTGACCCTCTAGATTGTAAGCATTACCCACAATAATCCAGGAAAAAATTTGAGTTAAATCATAACCAAAAATCAAGATAGGCAAAATATCAGTCAGAGTTGTGATGATATATTCAATAAGGCTTTTATGACCAGCAACAAAACTCGATGAATCTTGAAATTCGTGATGTTTAAGATGAATCTTAAGCCAAGATTTTCGGTGTAATAATCGATGGGAAATGTAGAAGCATAAGTCTGCACAGATGATCCTCATCAAGAACCATCCAAAGTTCAAGAATAGGCTATTCCCTCGATGAACTTCTGGGGCGAGAGTTAGAATGATTAAGGCTGCAATACAAGCCTTGATCTCGCCGAGGATAATTCCATTGAGGGTAAAGGCCGGAAATGATTGTTTTTTGACGGTAACGACTCTGGCGGTTAGCTTTTGGGTTAGGGCATGGTTTTTTTTGATGCCGTTTTCAATGAGGAAGCCAAGGCTATAAAATGAGAGGGAACCAATGAGCCAGTACAGCAGAATTTGAGCTATTAAGTTCATGTGACTATCTGCCCAAAAATACGCGAATATTTGCTGCAAAAGGGTACAGATAATAGTGACTTTGAAATAAAATTCAATGCTTGGTAAGAAACTAAGAATTTTTCTCATCATTCTATAGCAAGATTTTTTTTACTTCTCATCTCATGACTTGAGATGCACCCGGCACAATGCCTCATCGATAGCAGTTTTCGCATCAATGAGGTACGCATTGATGCGGTTAACCCCATGAACAAGAGGATGAATCGTCTTGCCTGTATATTTTGTTTGACGGATGCTCGACTATAGCGATCCTAAATCAATCGGAGATCTTATTTCCTCATCAACAAGGGGCTTAAGCCCCTTGCCTGTTCATGAATCAAATAGGATTGCTATATATGAGCACTGTAGTCTTAAAACAAGAAATAACGTTGGGCCATGGGCAGGGCGATCGCAGGTTCACAGGTGAGCAGTTCCCCATCGGCGCGGACTTCGTAGGTTTCCGGGTCTACTTCGATCTGGGGAAGGTAGGCGTTGAGTTTCATGTCCGCCTTGGTGACGGTGCGGATGTTGTGAACGGGGGCGATCATCTTATTGAGGCCGAATTGGCGGGGGATATCAGCCGCGATCGCTGCCTGGGAGAGGAAGGTTAAGGAGGTTGCCCCCACTGCGCCGCCAAAACTGCCAAACATCGGCCGCATATACACCGGTTGGGGTGTGGGAATGCTGGCGTTGGGGTCGCCCATTTGCGCCCAGGCGATCAGACCGCCTTTAATCACGATTTCCGGTTTCACCCCAAAAAAGGCCGGTTTCCAAAGACAAAGATCGGCGAGTTTACCCACTTCCACCGACCCCACATCCTCGCTAATGCCGTGGGTGATGGCGGGGTTGATCGTGTATTTGGCGATGTAGCGTTTGGCGCGGTGGTTGTCGTGGCGATCGCTGTCTTCGCTCAACGCGCCGAACTGGGTCTTCATCTTGTGGGCCGTTTGCCAGGTGCGAATAATCACTTCCCCGACGCGCCCCATGGCCTGGGAATCGGAGGAAATCATACTAAACGCGCCCTTGTCGTGGAGGATATCTTCAGCCGCGATCGTTTCGCGGCGGATGCGAGATTCAGCAAAGGCCACATCTTCGGGAATGCTGCGATCGAGGTGGTGGCAAACCATCAACATATCGAGGTGTTCTTCGAGGGTGTTGGTGGTGTAGGGGCGGGTGGGGTTGGTGGAGGAGGGGAGAACGTTGGTTTCGCTACAGACTTTGATGATGTCGGGGGCGTGGCCACCGCCTGCGCCTTCGGTGTGGTAGGTGTGGATGGTGCGACCCTTGAAGGCGGCGATCGTGTCTTCCACAAAGCCGGATTCGTTGAGGGTGTCGGTGTGGATCGCCACTTGCACATCAAATTGATCGGCCACGGTGAGGCAGGTATCAATGGCGGCCGGAGTTGTGCCCCAATCTTCATGGAGTTTCAACCCGATCGCCCCCGCTTCCACCTGTTCGACGAGGCCTTGGGGTTGGCTGCTGTTGCCTTTCCCCATAAAACCAAAATTGAGGGGATAGGCTTCGATCGCCTGCAACATCCGGGCGATATTCCACGCGCCAGGGGTGCAGGTGGTGGCGTTGGTTCCCGTGGCGGGGCCCGTGCCGCCGCCGATCATCGTGGTGATGCCAGAGGCGATCGCAGTTTCGATCTGTTGGGGGCAAATGAAGTGAATATGGGCATCAATGCCGCCCGCCGTCAGAATATGCCCTTCACCGGCGATCGCTTCCGTGCTGGGGCCGATAATAATATCAATATTGTCTTGAATGCCGGGGTTGCCCGCTTTCCCGATCGCCACGATTCGCCCGTCCTTAATCCCCACATCGGCCTTGACAATGCCCCACCAATCCAGGATCAGCGCATTGGTGATCACCACATCCACCGCCCCATCGGCCCGGGAAATCGGCGATTGCCCCATCCCATCCCGAATCACTTTCCCGCCGCCAAATTTCACCTCATCGCCGTAGGTGGTGAAATCTCGCTCCACTTCAATAATCAGGTCAGTATCGGCAAGACGAACGCGATCGCCCACCGTGGGGCCAAAGGTTTCAGCGTAGGCGCGGCGATCCATGCGGTAATTCATCGTCAAATCTCCTCAACGGCAAGCGGGGTAAGCATAGCAAATTAGCCCTAGAGGGTACTGTAGCAAAGAAGGCGATCGGCATCTCCAACGAAAAACAAAAGGATACGCCCTGATGCCAAATCTCCACACCATACCCCCCTTGTCACGCTCGGCTTCAGTACGAGCCAAAAAACCGGAAAGTGTTTGTCCTGTCCTGAGGTTCGGGATACGCTGAAACTCGGAAAAGCAAGGTAAAACATCCCCTGTGTAAATACTCTTACGTTACATCTTCACTCACCCCTTCGAGAAATGCGATCGCCCCTTTTGCCCAAACATTATTTTCCGCAAAGTGTTCGCCAATTTTAAGTCCTGCTTTTTTTCCACCATTCACAAGTCGTGTGAGGTTCAGGAAGTTTTGCCACCGTTGTGGATCTTGTGATTCGATGAGCTTTGTTTCAACTTCAATCATCTGAGAAACGGTGGCTAGATCCGTCAATGTGGGGTATTTCTGCTGAAGTTGATCAATAAATTGCTTGTAGTCTGTCAACAATATTTCAAAATTCTGCTCAGACTGATTCTGAATGTGAGCAATCTGATCACCTTGCACCGTATCGGCAAGATTGCCAATGTTTGCACCACGAAGATCAAATTTAGGGGCGTTGGCCATGGCGGTAATAATCCTCAAGAAGTTGTTGAACGAGAGTTTGGGAAACGTGAAATGAGGTTTTTTGAAGTTGCGCGATCGCCGTTGGAAAGTCAATGAGTTCTCTAACTCCGGCGCGGTACAGAATTCCAAGTGTACCAATGATGGAAAGGTTTAGTTTTTGCGCGGCAGTTCGAGCATCCAGATCGTCAATGATCACTAAATCGGCTTGCAGTGAGACGGCGAGAGAGATGGCTTCCCGCTCTCCAGCACCGAGATGATCGGGCAACGAGAGCAGCGGTTGAGGAACGGTTTGAGTATGCAGCCATGGGGGAGGATGTTGAATCCACGTATAAATCGATTGGCCAGCATCTTCGTTCAAAAGCTCATCACGAACCGCAGTAGGAATCGTGATGGCTTGAAAGAGTTGCGGGAGCAAGTCAATTTGACCAATGAGAATAAGATAGCAAATCGGAGAAGTGTCACAAAGAACGATCATGAAGCACTCGATCTAGGGTCTGAATGTCTTGCTGAATGTCTTCTAGGGTAAGAGAGCGGATGGCTCCGTTTTGTTTGAGAAAGGCATCGGTGGCCAGATGGGAAGGCAGGTGAAGCAGGGCTTGGACTTCAGCAGCACTCATTAAGCAATTTTTGTAGGCTTCGAGGGCGATCGCTTCTAGGGCACGTTGATAAAGTTGGGGAAGATGTTGCTGAAACCGGTGTTCTAGGTCTTCGGGAATGGGGATGTTCATGGGCGTTCCTCCGCTTGGGCGATTTGGTCGCCGTGGACTTCATGGGCAACATTGGCGATTTTAGCTCCTCTCAGATCATAATAGGTAAATTGGTAAATTGTAGAGGGGCGATCGTTCTTCTGGCTTGCTTGGCGATCGGCTTGCTGCGCTACTAGATGGGCTTGATGAATTTCGTAGTTGTAGAATTTGCAATTTTCTTGGATGGCAAAAATAGCTAAATAGACATCCATCGTAGATTCACCGCTAATTTTAATAATTGCATTTTCCGCACTTCTACGCACAAACCAGTTGGAGTGGCCAAGGACTTTGATTAATCTCGGAACTGCCGATTTACAACCTATGTAGCCCAACGTATCTGCTACAATTCGACAAACCAACCAGTGGGAATAAAAGAGACCTTTGATCAGTATTGGATATGCAATTTCACTCCCCAACTTATTTAGTACCTCTACCGCACTCTTATCAATAACATAGTCAAGTTCTTCAACGATCTTGAGTACCTTAAAGATTAATTCCTCATTACCTACATTTCCAAATAACTCTGCCATATTTACAGATTTATATTCTTTCAAGTCTTGAAAGATTTTGAGTAAATCGGGAATTGTTGATCGGATACCAAATCGTGCTAATTCTGATAATGTACTTGTGCAAATATCCCAGTCTGGATCTTCATAAATTTTGTGTAATATAAAAACCATCTCATCACTGTTCAGAAACTCGACTGGTTCTAAGTCTAAGCAGGTATAAGCATCGTCTCGTAAGCTAAGGTAAATGCCCTCACCTCTTGAAATGACATAACTATCTTCTTTCCAAAACTTAAGCAATCTAGGAATCAACATTTCAATGCCCAAGTTTGATAGGGCATCTATTGCAGTGCTATAGATTAATTCATTATCAAGTTCTTCGAGCAAGAGAGGAATTGCTGCTGCACTTTGTAATACTCCCAACTTTCGTATTAAAAGAGTACGAATTTCCCAATCTGACTCATTAAACTCATTAAAAAAATCAATCAACTCAGAAACCGATGATTGAGGAGTAACATCTTCAGCCAGCTTTGCTCCTAACATCAAATCTACTTGATTTATTGCCAGCTTCACGACCCGCAGTGATTGCACTTCATCATCTTCTAACGCTAACATTAAAGCAATAGATTCTGTCCACTTCAAGTAGTTAAGGTAATTCTGTGTCAGTTGCTCATCGGTCAGAGCAGGTAATAATTTGAGTAAATATTCTGCCGCGTAATATTCCTGAATGAGTTGGTGGCGAAACTCAATATGTTCTTCAAAATTGGGTTGAATAACCGATTGAATTAGGTGATATTTAAGCAAATCCTTAAGCCAGCGGTTGGCATAGTCTCTAGGATTAGACCAACCCATTTGCTGTAAATATTTCGTTAAACAGTCTTCTGCTTCCTCTTTTGGGATTGATAGCTGAGGATCAATCAAGGTTTTTCCCTGCATCATGACAAAAGCCAGATGACATAACAACTTATGCCACTGATCTTTAGAATCTGCTGGGGCATCTTCTTGGCGTTTTTGGTCATGGAATCGGGCAAACTCCCGAAATACGAGTCCTAGATTATCGGGAATTGTACTATTCTGATCAAATACCTGACAAAGCATCCACAACAACAGCGGCGTTTCGGCAAACTTTTCTAGCCTGTCACCCTGAAGCTGCTGAAAGAGACGATCGCCCTCTTTTCCTAAATATCCCTGGATAAACTCTTGTATTTGGGATGTTGTCAGGGGCAGCATTTCGAGAGTTTTTTCGATCCCAAGTGTACCACCTAGACTCAGGTTTCGGGTTGAGACGATCATCGGAGTATCCGGGTAGCGATCGCGGAAATTAGCGACTTCTATTTTCAAGTGTTCCGGTAATTCATTCAGACCATCTAGCAATATTAAAAAATCATCTTTAATTATTTTTTTGATTTGGTCAATTTCTAGATCTATTCCATGACTCGATAGAACATCTTGAATGAGTTTTTCAATACTTTCAGTACAACGACGTAATCGCACTAACACAGGAATTCGATTGCTTGAGTCTTGGCGTGCCTTATGTGCTTCTTCCCAAAGCAACTGTTGGAGTGCCGTAGATTTTCCTGATCCAGGCTTACCCACTAACAACACATGATGTTTTGCATAGTGTCGTAGCCCTGCCAATACATCCCAATGCTCAACTTTCTCTTGTGGTAATGATATTTCCTGAGAATAACTATCTTGCTTTGCTTCAAAATTGACTCTTTTTATTCGTAACTTTAATCGTAACGAGTGTTGCGCTAGGCTAGTAGCTTGCGTGTGTTGATCATCTCTGACTAGGATGGACGTATAGACTTCTTGTGATTCTTTATTTTTTTCGTCCTTGGAAATCGATTTTAAGTAGGAATGAAAATCTAGTGCGCCATTTTTATCACACTTACTGCTTTTTCTGAAAGGTTGACCCGATTTTTTCACCATGACGACAATCTACGGTTAAAACGTTCGCTGGGCTGGAGAAACTTGCCCAAACGAGGACATTGCCCAAGCCAGCTATCGCAATTGTAGCAAGGGGTTTAGGCATTCTGTTGCTCATTTGTGTGGACAAGTTGCCCAAAAAAAATACTGACCTTAACGATAATTTGAAGCACAGCCAGATTTTGCTCAATCGGTGGCGGTGAATGGGGCGGGGATGTATTGCGTGTTGGGGTGGTTAGTGTCGGCGATCGCATCCATTCACAGGAGGCGCGATCGCACCCCCGATTAAAGGCGATCGCACTGCTCTAAAATGCGGTGGGCCATGGCTAATTTACTGCCCAAGGGGAGGGGGATTTGTTGCGTCGCGGTGATCCAGATGCCTTGGTTTTGATCGCTGCCAAAGCCGCCTTGGGGTTGGTCGATCGCATTGGCGACGATCGCATCTAAGCCTTTGCGGTGAAGTTTCGCGATCGCTGGGGGCACAATGTCGCCAGTTTGGGCCGCGAAGCCGATTAACTTTTGGTGGGGCTGTTTGTGTTGGCTCAGGGTGGCGATTAAGTCCGGCACGGGAGCGAGGGGGAGGGCAGCGGGAAGATCCGCTTTGGCTAACTTTTGGGGGGCATAGTTCGCCGGGCGTACATCCGCCACCGCTGCGGCCATGATCACCCAATCCGCTGCGGGGAAAGCGTGATCGAGAGCGATCGCCATCTCTGCCGCTGTTGTGACGGCTACCCCGGTATAGTGTTCAGATTCCCCCAGGCCCGTGGGGAACGTGCCGGGGCCATGAATGAGGGTGACGATCGCACCACGGGATAGAGCCGCTTGGGCGAGGGCGATGCCCATTTTGCCCGTGGCGGGGTTGCCGATGAACCGCACCGGGTCGAGATATTCCCTTGTACCGCCGGCGGTGATGATGATCCGTTTGCCCTGTAGGGGTTGATGGCCTTGGGTGATGCGTAGCGATTCCAAGGCTTGTAAAATCGCGTCCGGTTCCGCCATGCGCCCGGCTCCGACGCGATCGCAGGCCAAGCGCCCCACCCCCGTCGCCAAGCCGTGATAACGCGATTGGGTTAACAAACGTTGCCAATTCTCCTGCACGGTGGCCTGTTCCCACATATCCGTATTCATGGCCGGAGCGAGGAGAATCGGACAGCGGGAGGCGAGAACGGTATTCGTGAGGAGATTATCCGCGAAACCGTGGGCCAGTTTCGCCAAGGTATGGGCTGTTAACGGGGCAATCAGGCACACATCCGCCCATTCTCCCAGTTCAATATGGAGCGGTCGGCCCCGATTCGCCTGCCAAAAATCCCCATCGGTGTAGGCCGGGTGACGGCTGAGGGTGGCGACGGTGAGGGGGGTAATAAATTGGGTGGCGGCGGTGGTGAGGATGACGCGCACCTCTACCCCCGTCTGGGCGAGGGTTGAAATGACTGTACAAACTTTATAGGCGGCGATACCGCCGCCTATACCGATTAGGATCTGGTGACCCATGGTTTACCCTTCGTCAAATTCCTCGATATCCAGAAGATGGAGGTAGGGTTCAACCAGTTTGGCATTGTGAAATGCGATCGCCCGCAACAAGTGCCAATCCGTCAACGCTGCGAACGGAGTCGGATAGTCATCTTGTTCTAAACGAATCGCCAATGCCGCTACATCATCCGCCGTCATTGCAGATACAGTATCTGCTGTCGGCATACTTACTGTCATCGTCATAGCCGTACCTCCCTAGAGTTAAAACTCTAGATAACCCCATACCCATCTTAAGCAGGCTAGATCTGAAAAGTCAAAGCACCTGTTAAGAGGCGTTAATCTACCACCGTCGTGGTGCGGGTCTTCATCTGGCCGTGACCCCGGTTGAAGCGCCCGTTTTATGCCTCGCCGCCGAGAATTTGCGGCACGCGAAAAAATTCCCCTTCCGGCTCCGGAGCTTCTTGGAGCATGATTGCTGGGTCTACGGTGGGTTGCAGTTCATCCGCCCGAACGATGTTGCTCAGTTCGATGGCGCGGGTGGTGGGTTCGACATTTTCGGTGTCGAGGTTGCTCAACTGTTCAAAATAGTCGAGGATGCTGCTGAGTTGGGTGGTGAAGGCAATTTCTTCGGCTTCGGTTAAGCGGAGCCGAGCGAGGTCTGCCACTTTTTGTACATCGCTGCGATCGAGTTTGGCCATGGTTAAAGTCTGCGGATGTCCGTTGATTAATAGTATCGCGTCGTGGTGTCCGTTTAGGCGGGGTTGGCATCGTAGTCGCCGGATTTGCCTCCGGTTTTAGAGATTAACCGGATCTGCTCGATTTGCATCGATTTTTCTAGGGCTTTGGCCATGTCGTAGAGGGTGAGGGCGGCGATGGAGACGGCGGTGAGGGCTTCCATTTCCACGCCGGTTTCGCCTTTGGTGGTGACGGTGGCCTGGATTTGGTAGCCCGGTAGGTCATGATCGGGGGTGAGTTCGACGGTGATTTGGCTTAAGGGGAGGGGATGACAGAGGGGGATCAGGTTTGCGGTTTGTTTGGCGGCCATGATGCCGGCGAGTTTGGCCGTGGCGATCACGTCACCTTTGGGGCTGTTGCCGGCCAGGATGGCGGTGAGGGTGTTGGCGGTCATGCGAATTTGACCCGCTGCGATCGCCCTGCGTTTGGTGACGGGTTTATCGGATACGTCCACCATTTGCGCTGCGCCGGTCGCGTTGAGATGGGTGAGGGGGGAAGTATTTTCAGTCATTGGGTTGCGTTGGGATTTTGCCTATGCTACAGTTAATAACTGTCGCACAAAATGCGAGCAACCCAAGGGCGTGTAGCTCAGTGGACTAGAGCACGTGGCTACGGACCACGGTGTCAGGGGTTCGAATCCCTTCCCGCCCGTTAATGCATTCAAACTCACCACAAAACCCCATCGGAATTAACTCCACGGGGTTTTGTGGTAATGAGGTTAAAACCCAACGCCGCAGGGGAGAAAAATTTGTATTTTCCAATACTATCCTCTACTGTTCAATGCCGCTATTCTGGATATAATAATCCGATGGAAATTGTCTCTACATTGAGTTTTCCGCTGCTACCTTACGGGAATTTGCGAAAGATTGAGTAAGGTTGAGCATGGGTCGTAATATTCATCAACAATTATAAATTTTCGGTCAGGGGTGCATAATTTAACGTTTTTTTCCTAGAGATGCCTTCGAGAATAGGGTAATCATCAAACAACCTGAAACTGGAGTTCTGGGTGATGGGTTTAATTCAAAATTTAGTGCATGATGCGATCGCAACAGGATATCTAAGCTGTGAAGATGAGAACCATCTCCGTCATCTTCTGCAAGCCACCAAGTATGGTCGTGACGATATTCAAGCCTTTGTCCGACTGCAACAGGCGATTATGGTTCAAGATGTTCGTCAACAATCGCGCCTGCTACCGGTCAAATCGGTTTCCCTCTGAGATTTTCAAATCTTGGCTCCCATGACTTTTGGGGGATCAAGCTCACCCCCTCAACACAATCCATCCCCATCGAATAGAATCAAGCCGCTCCATCATCGATGGTGAGGTCTAAAGGACAGACAAGGGGCGCACCTCCCCTCGTTTTCGCTGATCCATAACCCAAGTTGCGAGCTTGGATCTTGGCAGGAGTGAGCCAGAGACTCACGCTACCCTTGCTGTCATCCTCCGTAGTGCGAGCTTCTAGCTCGCTGCCTTGTGATTCATGGAAATAGCAAACAGGCGCTACCAAGGTAGCGCCTGTTTGATTCCTTCCCTAAATTCCTTCCTTAAACCATCTGTCGCATTAATCCAGAGCCTTAATGCTCAATATGGACACCGCGATAGATCAGTTTTTCAGCATGTTGCACGGGTGCTTGTTTGTCGTGGAATGTCACCTTAACACCGCGATACATGCCCGTGTGGGCTACATCTTGGGTGTTGACTTTTTTGGTGTGGGCGGTGTAGCTGTGGCCGCGGTAAGAGAGTTTCATGGTGTCGCCTCCTATGATATGCAGAGAAAATATGAGGCGCGTTCCTTCAGAGTTTTGGGGCTCTTACTTCCGTCTCCGTTTGGAGATGAACGTTTTTGATTTCTGTATTCATTGTTACCGAATTTCCTCAAGCTGTCAAGAGGGGCGGCCCTAATTTTTGCGCCGCGAGCCTGCTTTAGTTGCTTTGCTGCAACCACTGCTGGATTGTGATTTCGGCGGCTCCAAAGACCTGCTTGAGGGTGAGCCAATGTTCACGAGCCAGGATGATATCCCCAGCCTTGATCGCGGCTTCAACGTTGTAGGCGGTTTGGCTCAGGGCAGTGCAGCCAATATTGGCCGCAGCACCTTTTAAACCATGGGCTTTACATTGAGCATAGGTGAGATCACGACGGGCGATCGCTCGCTCCAATTCTTCTAAGTCTGTTCGGGTCTCACGGAGAAAAATTTCATACACCTGCGTAATGACGACGCGATCGCCATCGAGGAGATCGGCAAGATGATCCGCATCGAAGAGTTCCCGTGACCTATTGGGCCGCGTCGGTGCAGAGGGGAGCCATTTATGGAGGATTTCGAGCAGTTGATCGGGGTTAATCGGCTTGCTCAAATAGTCGTTCATGCCTGCCTCCAAACATTTATCCCGGTCTCCTGCTAGGGCATTAGCCGTTAACGCAATGATCGGCACGTTTTGATACAAATCCCCGCCCTGGCCGAGCCGAATTTGGCGACTGGCTTCGTAGCCATCCATCATCGGCATTTGACAATCCATAAAAATGACAGTGTAGGGAGGTTCAACGGTGGACTGAAGATGATCTAGGGCAATCTTGCCATTACTGACCACATCCACTTCTAAGCCGCAGGTTTTGAGAAAGCCACGAAACACGAGCTGATTAACCACACTATCTTCGACCAGCAGCAGGCGGATACCCGGTGGCCATGTTGCCGAGGTGGGGGCGGGGGGCGTGACGGGCGCAGGGATGGACGGACAGCCGGGGTGATGGTTGAGGAGCAGGTCTTGCAGTTTCGACAGGAGCACCGGTTTAGAGAGGCACTCTTGTAGCCCTAGGTCGTGGATCAGGGTCGCGTTGCAGTTTTCGATAATGTCGGTCATCAGGATTAAGGTGATGCCCTGACAATGGGGATCATCTTTGAGGCGTTGGCCGAGGGTGATGCCATCGATGGAGGGCATTTTCAGGTCTAAAAAGGCGTACTGAATGGGGATCTGAGCACGATGACAGTGGGCGATCGCTTCTGGCTCATTTGTCGCCGTCAGCACCGTTGCCCCCCATTGTTCTAAATAAAACTGCAACAGGTTCCGACTATCAAGATTGTCATCCACCACGAGAACGGTGATCCCGCTGAGATCCAACGCCGGGCGCGGTTGCGCTGGCTGCGCACTCCGCGCCAACGGTACGGTAAATTCAAAACAACTCCCCCGCCCTAGGGTGCTCTGAACCTCAATACTGCCCCCCATCAAGTCACATAACCGCTGACAAATTGACAACCCTAAGCCTGTGCCGCCGTGCTGGCGGGTGGTGCTGGGGTCTACCTGGGTAAAGGGGTCAAACAGAGATGCGATCGCCTCAGCAGGAATGCCCATCCCTGTATCCCGAACCTGGGCGGTGAACAGCAGCCTTGACCCGTCCGATGTCAAATGGCATTGCACGACGATCGCGCCTTGGTCGGTGAATTTGATCGCATTGTTGATTAAATTCGTGAAGATTTGACGCAAGCGATCGCGATCGCCGTAGACCTGGATCGGCTCCAAGGTCTGACAGTGGAGGACAATTTCGAGGCCTTTGGCTTGGGCGCTGAGGGCCATGGTTTGGATGATGCTTTCGAGGGTGGTATGAAGCTCAAAGTCGATGGGTTTGAGGATGAGTTTGCCCGCATCCACTTTGGAAAAATCAAGAATGTCATTGAGGAGGGTTAGTAATGATTCCGCGCTGGATTGGGCGATGTTGAGGTGCAGTTGTTGTTGGGAGGTGAGGGGATCATTCTTAAGCAGGGAGAGCATCCCTAGTACACCGTTCATCGGGGTGCGAATTTCGTGGCTCATGGTGGCGAGAAAGTCGCTTTTGGCGCGTTCGGCAGCTTCGGCGGCGTTTTTGGCGGCGATCAGTTCCTGTTCAGCCCGTTTGCGATCGCTAATATCCATCAGCAACGCATAATAGCCCTCCACCACCCCCGCCGCTGAATAGTCCGGCACCAACATCCCCGCCACAAAGCGATGATGGTCTGTCTCGTAGAACAATTCAGCCTCATAGGATACCTGCTCTCCTGCCAAGACCCGTTCCACATTCTGCTGCGCCTGAGCATAGGCGGTCTCGCCGATCACCGTCCGTAAGCTTTGGCCAACAATGTCCTCCTTGCGGCGGCGAAACCAACGCTCATAGGTGCGATTGACAAAGCGATAGTGTTGGGACGCATCTACATAGGCAATACAGCCCGGAATGGAATCTGTGATCAGTTGCAAAAACTGGTTGCTTTTTTGGCGTTCGAGTTCCGCTTGTTTTTGTTGACTAATATCGGTGGAGACAATGCTAACTGACCAGGCTTCGCGTTCTGTATCCCACTGGGAATGGTTGGTTTGGGAGATCCAGCGCAGCGACCCGTTGCGATGATAGAGCCGATATTCATAGGTTCCGGATTGTTCGGCTTGAATACTGGCGAAAATCTCCGCCTCGATCGCTTGCCAATCTTCCGGCACAATCAACCGTATCCAGAGGGATTGATCCGCCATCAACTCGGCCGTTGTGTAGCCACAGAGGGCCTCGCTCCGGCCAGAAACATAGTCAATGCTCCAGACAAAATTGGGGTCAAGCCAGAGATGGGTGATGATCGCATTGACATTATTGAGAATGCTGTTGAGTTTGGCTTCCGAGACTTTTTGGGCGGCTTCTAGGGCTTTGCGATCGCTGATATCCGTATCCACAACGGTCATATCCCAATAGCCCAAGTCCGGCTGCCACTGAACCCAATACTTGGACAAAATCCAAACCCACCGTCCATCCGGGCGGCGAAATCGATATTCCATCTGCTCGGTGGTCGTTTCCCGCTGGGCCCAGATTCGCGCCAAGGTGGGCGACACCACATCCCGCCAATCTTCAGGGTGAATACCTTGCTGCCAGAGGGTTGCATCGGGCATCAACTCAGCCACGGTGTAGCCAAAGATTGCCGCGCAATGGGGCGAAATATACTCATGCTGAGTTGACCCATCCGGATAAAATCGTAGCCGGAGAATTCCAGCGATCGCAGTATCGAGGATGGCCTTCAGTTGTTGTTGCGATCCGACGGTCTCCGGGTTGAGTTGCTGATTATTGCTCTGATTCACGCAATTCCCCAAATGCCTACCACACAGATGGTCTGTCCCATCATAATCTAGTTCTCGATCAGAGTCTCACAACTTGAAACAGAACAAAATATAAATCATTTTGCCCAAAAATTATCATTTTTTAATTCTCTGTAATCCTCTGTAACCTCATCTGTGAACCAGATTTCCACATCAGCTTCACTGAAAATATCACGATTAATTTGTCAAGATTTATCTATTTTTTTAATTATTATTTTGTCGAATTTAAATGGGGGGTAAGGGACAGGGCTACGGCCAATCCGGGGTGCGATCGCGCCCCACTTCGATCCCAATTTTTCCGCCGCAGCCTGAGAATCTGGAAAGCAACCCCCTACAATATTGATTAACCATGGCCCGGCGTTGGCGGGCCCAACTCCACTGATCACTTTGCCAGGGATGCCATGAGCGAATCCACAACCACCCTCTACAGCGTTGGACAAACCGTCGTCCTCAACCAAACCCCGCCCTATTTGAAAACCGCCGACCCAATGCCGATGCTGCGGCCAGCGGATTTAATTACCGGGGCAGAACCGGGGGTGATTTTAGAGCGACGACCGGGGAATTGTTGGGCGGTGAAGTTTGCGCGGGGGGTGTTTTTGCTTGATGAGCAGTATTTAGCGATCGCCCCCGATCCGGACAGCGAAGCCAGCACCGCCCCCAGCGAGGTTGAGGGTTAATCCCGGCGATGCCACGGGTTTTTTCCATTTCTGTCCAAGCCGACCAAACCAGGTACAGAATTAATCCCCCGATGCCTGCGATCAACCATGCCGTCTCGTGATTCATAGTGCTGTTTTGTAATGGAGTGGGTGGATGCAACGTCGTACTTTTTTGACCTATGCGATCGCGTCTAGTTTAGCCGTCACCCTGCGGGGCACAGCCCAAGGCAGTCGTAAACCCGCCAACGTCTTGATGATCTGCATCGATGACCTCAACGACTGGCTCGGCAGCCTCGGCGGCCATCCCCAAGCCCTCACCCCCAACCTCGATCGCCTCGCCCAACAGGGGATGCTCTTTCGCAATGCCCATTGCGCCATCCCCGCCTGTAACCCCTCTCGCGTCGCTCTCCTCACCGGCATCGCGCCCCATCGTTCGGGGGTTTACGACAGTCGCCACGATTGGCGGGCGGTGCTTCCGGAGGCGGTCACCCTGCCGGAATTGTTTAAACGCAGCGGCTATTGGCTGGGGGGCGCGGGCAAAATCTACCACGATCGCTTCCCCGACTGTACCCCCTGGGATGCCCTCTACCCCTACCCCTATTGGGAAAACGGCGATCGCCAAGCCGGAGCCTTTGGCCTCGATCCCCAACCCTCTAACAGTCCCCTCAGCGGGATTCGGAATGCGGGGGAATTGGATTGGGGGGCGGTGAACGGGGAAATGGTGGATGAGAAAGTCGCCGCCTGGACGGTGGCGCAACTCCAGGCACAGCAAGGCGAGCAGCCGTTTTTCCTCGCCTGTGGGTTCTATCGTCCCCATCTGCCGTGGTATGTGCCCGCCCAATATTTTGAGCCGTTCCCCTTAGAGACTATTATTCTCCCGGAGATTCGCGAGGATGATCTCGATGATGTGCCGCCGGTGGGGGTTGCGATCGCCAATCGTCCCAGCAACGAACATCAGAAAATCCTCGCCCGTGACCAATATCGCCAAGCGGTGCAGGGCTATCTTGCGTCGATCTATTTCATGGATGCGATGGTGGGGCGCGTTCTCGATGGCCTTGCCCAAAGCCGCCACCGTCAAAACACCATCATTGCCCTTTGGTCGGATCATGGCTGGCATTTGGGGGAAAAACTCCATTGGAAAAAGTTCGCCCTGTGGGAAGAGGCGACACGAGTGCCGTTGATCCTGTCTGTGCCGGGGATGGTTCCGGGGGTCTGCGATCGCGCTGTGAGCCTCCTCGATCTTTACCCCACTCTCGCCGACCTCTGCCAACTGCCCGACCCCCCACCCCTTGACGGCCAAAGCCTCACCCCCCTCCTCGTCAACCCTCGCACCCCCTGGGAACGCCCCGCCCTCACCCTCTGGGATGGACATTTTGCGGTGAGGAGCGATCGCTACCGCTACATCCGTTATCAAGACGGCAGCGAAGAACTCTACGACCACCAAACCGACCCCAACGAATGGATCAACCGCGCCAATGATCCCAGCCTCGCTGCCGTTAAAACTGCGATCGCCCCCCAGATTCCCACCACCCTCGCCGCTGTCGCCCCCGAAATCCCCCACCGCGCCTACGGTTGCACC
>NZ_JAQMTY010000098.1 GCF_028330765.1 Spirulina subsalsa CS-330
CATTCAGTGGACGTTAAACAGATGCTTGTGGAGGGGAATCTGGACGGGGTTTCAAGACAGAGATGACTTGAGACTAGACAAACCCAATGAAGCAAGAATCCCTCGTTATAATCTTTGATTTAACGGTGGGAGTGTCAATGTTGTAGCGTGTTTTCAGGGGGGTTTGGGGGGAGCGTGGGAAATATCGATGGATTGAGATGGTGCGATCGCTCCCTTGGTGGATTCAGTGTTTTGGCATGGCGGTCTCTGCTGTCACCGCTTCCTGACGCAGTTCCCACACCTTGAGCAAAATCATATATTCATAAAACGCCTGCAACACACACCAGGTAAACCCCGCCCGCCCATCCCAAATCCCCCCCAAGAGAAAATACATATACAAAAACCGTAGCAAGGGGCGGAACGGTAGGCGCAGGGATAGATCTTTGAGGGCGCGTCGTCGCACGACTTCCGAGGAGCCAAACAGGAGATCGCGCCAATTGATTTCACCCTGTTGGAGTTGTTTGATGGTTTCGCGGGCTTCGTCGGTGGAGTAGCGGTTGTGTTTTTCAAACCAACGGCTGAAGCCTTTGCCGCTGGTGTAGTGGGGATAGGTGGCGGTGAGAAACGCCGTGGGGCCGTCGCACACTTCGCGTTCGGTGTGGCCGTAGTCGTCGAACCAAACCCGGTCTTTGTGAAAGAGGCGCATTTGGTAACGCGGGTATTGGGTGCAGCGTCGAATCCAGCGGTTCATGAACATCACCCGTTCGGCGGCGTAGTAGCCGATGTACTGGTCTTGCTGGGGGGCTTGGGCGCATTCGGCGTAGAGTTCGGGGGTCATCCGTTCGTCAGCTTCGAGGATGTAGACCCAGGGGTGGGCGGTTTCAACAGTGCGAAGCATCCAGGTGCGTTGCTGGCCGTGGCTGATGAAGGGGTGCTGGACGAGGCGCACGGGGTGGCCTTGGGCGATGTATTGCTCCGCGATCGCCACGGTTTGATCGGTACTGAAGGAATCAACGACGATCACATCATCACAATGGGGCAGGATGGAATCGAGACAGGGGCCGATCTCCGATTCCTCGTTATAGGTCAGGATATAAACTGAAAACATCGCAGTCACGTCAAAGGGGGTGCGATCGCACCCCAGCCAGCTACATCAAAATCATCAGTGATCTGGGCGTGATCCCGATGGGGTGACGAGAGGCACAGGACGACCATCACCCCGTCACGCCATCGCCAGCCCGATCAGACCCTAGCGCCGTCGGCCACCACCGCCACCGCCGGCCAGGCTCCGAAAGCCCATGCCGCCAATAATCAAATAGCCCACCGACAGCAACAAGCTACTCGCCCCGATCCGGAAACCGGATTTAAAGGCATTTAACTGGGCTTGATTTTCCGCTTCTTGGCGCTGCTCTTCGAGTTGGGTGCGAGCTTCATCAGCCCGTTGGGTGACGGCATCGGGATTGCCCTTCAACTCTTCAATTTGCTGGCGGATAGTTTGTAATTGTTCAAGCTGGGCCCCTTCAACTTGACCGCTCGCGATCGCTGCATCCAACTCTTGAATCCGAGCCTCATCTCCCAACAACTGCGTCACCTGCTCCAACTGACCCTCAATTTGAGTTTCAGCCTGGGTCGCACTTTGTTCAATCTGTTGCATAGCTTGGGTTCTCGCCCGACTCAGGTTACTGATATGCACCGGAACCAGCAATAAAAACACCAAGCCCAAAACCGCCGCCAAGACAAACGACCAAAAGCGCAAATCCGTGAAGGAAATTTTGCTCGCTTGGCCCGCGCCCATATTTTCTGCCAACCAATAGCCTGTCAACAGAAAAGCAATCCCAATCATCGGGATCACACCACGGTCAACAAATTGATTGGTAAACGCAATCTGCCAATCTTGATTGAGGGGGCTAAAGGGAATCAAAAGCACAATATAGTCGACTAGCGACGACACAATCAAAATGACCCCAACAACCTTTAAGGCAAGGGATGAAAAGAAAGAAAATGCAGGGTTACTCATCGCAAATGGGTTCCGTGTCTCCAAACAGAGAAAATTCAGTCCGCAATATCAATCGTGATTGACACAAATGACAGTGACAAACAGTATTTCGAGATTACTAATGACTATGATGCCATTAGAAATACCAGGCTATCATTTTAAAGGATTCCCGTTCACAGATTGGCGATGATCTTCACAGGACAGGCGATTCCTTCACGCTTCGTTACGTTTTGTATCAATCAATACCCTTCCCAGCGATTCAACGGCACACAGTCCAGGTCAAGTTGATCGAACGCCCGCGCCACGACAAAATCCACCAGGTCTTCAATGGTCTGGGGATGGTGATACCAGGCCGGAATCGCGGGGACAATCCGCGCCCCAGCTTCGGCGAGGGCGGTTAAGTTGCGCAGATGAATCAAGCTAAAGGGGGTTTCGCGGGGCACGATGATCAACCGCCGTCCTTCCTTGAGTTGCACATCGGCGGCCCGTTCGAGCAAATCCGAGCTTAGACCCTGGGCAATCTTCGCCACGGTGCTCATACTACAGGGCATCACAATCATGCCGTGGGTGCGAAAGGAGCCGCTAGCGATCGCCGCGCCCACATTGCCCCAACGATGACACCGGAGCGTGCCTGCGGTGGGAACTCCGGCCTGTTCGCGCCAAAAGAGCGCTTGTTCCTCCGGCTCAGGGGGCACACGGGTATTCATTTCCGCCTGCCAAACGAGGAAGGAGGATTTTGAAGCCACGAGATCCACGGTATAGTCTGCCGTGAGCAAGTGTTTGAGGGCCCGCACGGCGTAGATCAGGCCGCTGGCTCCACTAATGCCCAGAATGAGAGATTGGGTCATAACGGGTTGGAATTAGGGCAGGATGCTGCGGGCAATTTTGGCGATGGTTTGGGAGATGGGATGGTCGGGGTAGCGTTGCACAAAGACCCCTTCGCTGCCAAGAATCATCATCTCATCGGAATGGGGCAAAATTCCCCCGACGGGATTGCCGTAAATACTTTCCACCCGTTTTTTGAGATCATCAAAATCAAAGGTTTGGGGGACTTTATTCACCACCATTAAAATTTGTGGCACGTTCAAGCGTTGGGCAACATCGACGGTGACGGCAGTGCCTTGAAAGTCTTGATGGTCGGGACGCAGAATCAAGACCAAAATATCGGAAATGGTGATCGAAAGCAGGGTTTCTTCGTTGAGGCCGGGGTGAGTGTCAATGAAGAGATAGTCGAGGTTGAGGGCCTCAATCAGGTCTTGGAAACCGTCGTTGAGGAGTCCCACGTCGTATCCTTCGCGCAGGACGCGGGCAATTTCTCCGGCTTTGACACTGGAGGGGACGAGGTAGACACGGCTACGGCTAGGGATGTCACCTGAGATCACGGCGGTAACATCATGGGCTGTTTCTTCAATTTTGCAATGCCCCCAGAGATAGTCATTGAGGCAGGGACTCAGGGTTTCCTCGGCATAGCCGAAGAGGACGTGAATCCCGGGTGATTGGATGTCTGTGTCAACAATGCCGACGCGGTATCCGTGGCTTGCCACTGCGATCGCTAGGTTAGCTGTGGTGTTGGATTTACCCGTGCCACCTCGGTAGGAATGAACAGAAACAATCTGGGACATAGCGTTTGGACAGCGGAGTTGCAGTTAACTGCTAGTGTAGGCTACTGCTGAGATTTTGCTGTATTTTTTCAGGGGTTTTTAGCGGGATGGAGAAATATCTGAAGGCGATTTTTTCCATGGGGACAGAGGGGATGAGGCGGGGGAAACGGTGGTGGGGATTGTCCGATTGAACGCGATGCCGCCCCTGGCTGGGGAGGCCAGTGATAGGATAATTGAGCGATGCCCTGTAACCGGCGGACTCGCACCGTGATTGGTTCGGGTCGGGTTGGGGGTGCGATCGCGGGGCAGCGTCCCCACTCAACCCCTGAAAATTTTGATCGTGACTGTTTAAGTGTGTATGGCTGATTCTCTACCGTTGATAGCTGATCTTGACCCTGTTGATGAATCAACGGTGACTCCTCCGTGGCGCGATCGCCTCACCGCCCTCGATCTCACGCCGCCGCAACTCCTGTTTCCCCAAACCCTCCCCGCCCTCCAAGCCGTGATCCGCCATCTCCACCACAGCGGCGGCACGATGCGACCCTGTGGCACGGGGACAAAACTGACCTGGGGCGGGATTGGGCGGCCGGTGGACTATCTCGTCAGTGGGGCGGCGTTGGATCGTGTCATCGATCATGCGGTGGGGGATTTGACGATCACCGTAGAAGCGGGGATTTCCCTCGCCGCCGTCCAAGCCCATCTCGCCCCCACGGGGCAGTTTCTCCCCCTCGATCCGGCCTATCCAGACCAGGCGACCCTGGGCGGTATTGTGGCGACGGCGGATGCGGGGAGTTGGCGACAGCGGTACGGGGGGGTGCGGGATCTGTTGTTGGGGATGACGATGGTGCGGGCGGATGGTGCGATCGCGAAAGCCGGGGGACGGGTGGTAAAAAATGTGGCGGGCTATGACTTGATGAAGCTGCTGACGGGGTCGTTTGGCACGTTGGGGATGTTGGCGGAGTTGACCTTTCGCACCTATCCCCGACCGGAGACGATGGCGACGCGGGTGCTGACGGGATCAGCCGAGGCGATCGCCACCACCACCCAAACCCTGTTAAACTCCACCCTCACGCCGGTACGCTTGGATCTGTTGAACGGCTCGCTGGTACGGGCTGGGGGGGGACGGGGCGCGTTAGGGCTGGGGGTAGAATTCGCCAGTATTGCGGCCAGTGTGGCGGTGCAGCTTGACCAATTGGACGCGATCGCTACTCAACAGGGCCTAACGATCACCACCCCCGCCCCCGATTTTTGGGACACCCTCACCGCCACGGTGCGCACGCCCGCCCACAGGGACGCGATCACGGCGCGGTTTGGGGTCTTGCCGGCGGCGTTACCAGATCTGTTGGCGAATCTGCCCACGACAGCGATCGCCCTCGGCAACGGCGGCAGCGGTCTCGGTTTTTGCCAATTTCCCGCCGGGATCACAGCGGATCAACTGCGGCGGGTGCGGCGACAATGCGCACAGCAGCGGGGCTTCTTCACCCTCCTTGATGCTCCGGCGGCCCTTAAACAGACTATCGATCCGTGGGGCTATCCGGGCAATGCGATCGCCCTAATGCGTCAAGTCAAACAGAGCTTTGATCCTCAAAACGGCTTCAGTCCCGGCATCTTTGTGGACGGCATCTAAGGCCAGGCGCGAGCTTACGCCAGGTCTAACGCCGCCGCCGTCACCGCCGGATCATCATCCAACAACCAAATCCCCGACGCGATCTTCGGTTGATGCACCGCTAGATTCATCCCCTGCTGTAACCCAAACACCAGCAAAACCAACGTCTCCGCCAATTTCGGATCAAACCGTTGCCCGGCTTGGGCTTGACAGACGGCCAGGGCATCCTGGAACGGTTGGTCACTCTTTGCATCCCTCGCATGGAGCACAGCCTGTTGAAACTGCGCCACGATCGCTAAAATTCTCGACTCCAACGGAATCGCATCATAGGCCAGCCCGTCCGGTATGCCCGACCCGTCCCACGCCTCGGCTTGGTGGGTGATGATTTGGCTAATCGCTTGCAGTTGGGGCATGATCCGCAACACTGCCGCTTTGGGGAGAATCCCCTGTTTTGCGAATGCTTGATGCTGGGCTTCGGTTTGAAGCTCACCCAGGGCCGTATTGCCGGTGAGGGGAGCGAGGCGATGGAGCAACCCAGCCAGGCGCAACCGTTTCACCTGCCAGGCCGGGAGATCCAAGAGTTGCCCCATGGTTTCGGCCAAGGTCGCCACTTCGCCGGCGGCGTTGGGATTATTGACATCGGCCTGATCAATGAGTTGAGCCATGCGCAGGAACGCTTGCATCTCGTTGGAGAGGAGATTGTTATGGAGGATGGAGTTGGGGGCGGTGGGGCTGGATTGGCTGTCTTGGAGGGCTTGCACCACATTCATCACCACGGTATTGAGGTCATCGCGCTGACATGATCCAAAGTCTTGGGTCATGGTGGTGAGTTGTTGGCTCCAGCGGTCGGCTAGGGTGGGGTTGTAGGCGTGAATATGAGCGATCGCGAATTGCAGCGTTTCATGCACCAAGTTCGACTCGAACGTCCAAAACCCATAGAATTTTCGCTCTAGATCGTCCTGGGGTTGGCCCGCCTCGCCATAGTCAGCCTCGGAGAGTTCTTGACATAGCACCATGGCGCTATAGGTGGGGGACAGGATGATCAAGTGCCATTCTTGGGCAACGGGATCATCGGTGGTGAGTTCGATAATGTCTACATTGTCCTGGGCGGCGGTGGAATGTTCGGCAAACCCGGAGTCAGCGGCGACGAGGATGGCGATCTGGCTGGATTTTTGGGCGATCGCTGCATAGCGTTCGGCTTCTTGGGCGTACCATTTACCCTGCTGAAACGCTGCAATGATCAGGGGAGGGCGCTCCGATTCGAGGACAAAATCTTCGAGGGCATGGCACAGGGCAATCAAGGTATTTTTGTAATACACCCCTAAGTTAATCGGATGACCTGTGTTTTGGTGGGCCGTACAAAGTTTTTCGAGCAGTGAGCCTGAGCGCATAATAAACCGACACTAGATAACAACAAAAAAACGAGATATCTGTAAATGTTCAAGAGCAGTGATGAGCGAAATCGGGACGATCGCACCGCTATGAATGAGGGCATAGGCTTCGCATCACCACCCCCACTATCCCCCACCATCATGCCTTGTGATCAATAATTTTATCGAGAGTTATGACGTGATCCGGTGCTGGAAGGTTCAGAGTCGCCCTCTCTACACTTCCGGTTGGCGATCGGTTTGGGTTGACATACTCCTCGCGCTAAAGCGACGAGGATTCTGCGATCCTGGCGTAGCCAGCAAACCTTCGTTTGTCTTACGACTACTCTCGCACTAGACAATGCCCTGCCTAGCTGAATGATTCAGACTCCAGAGTTGGTTGTCTTCCTTTAGGCTTCATAGAACTGTTGAATCCTGCATTTTACCGCTAGCGATTCGTTTTTTATCCAACTAAACTACTCAGCTACGCTCCCAAGTGTTGCTCGAAGTTTTACCCAAAAGACTTGCTCTTAGAACCCCATAC
>NZ_JAQMTY010000099.1 GCF_028330765.1 Spirulina subsalsa CS-330
ATCGTAATCACGATCGCGCTTGGGGTCTTGGGGGTCGCGGTTTGCTTTGAGCCGCTTCATCCAAAGCTTATGTTGTTTTTTGATCTGTCGTTGTCGGGCTGATCCGCCGCTGCCTTTATGATTCCGACCACGACGGCGGGGGGATTCCCAGCGTTTGAGTCGCATGGTGGTGTTGTGAAACTACAGTTTGTAGTATAGCACGGATGAGCCGGGACATTTTTAAGAAACAGGCGCGATCGCCGGCGTATTCAGCAGCAAACCATACTCAATCCCTTCTACCACCGCCCGATAGGACGCATCGATAATGTTGGTCGAAACCCCCACCGTCGTCCAACGTTCCGCCCCGTTGCTCGACTCCACCAACACACGGGTAATCGCGTCGGTTCCCGATGCACTATCGAGAATGCGCACTTTGTAGTCCGTGAGGTAGAAGGTCGCCACATCAGGGTAGAACTTGACTAACGCCTTGCGTAGTGCCGCATCCAGGGCGGACACCGGGCCATTCCCTTCGGCAACTTCAAGAAGGGGCTGATCGTCAACGCTGGCTTTGATCGTGGCGATCGCATTATTGTCGTAAGAATGCTCCATGCCCTGCAAAATATCGCAATGCACCTGGAACCCCTGCAAAGTAAACAACGGCTGCCGCTGCCCCAACGCCGAGCGCATCAACAGTTCAAAACTCGCCTCCGCCGCCTCGAACTGATACCCCTCGCTCTCCAGTTGCTTCAATTGCGTCAAAATTTCCCGGCACACCGTCCCCTTCGGATCAAGTTCAATCCCAAAGGTGCGGGCTTTAGCGAGGACATTACTCAACCCCGATTGATCGGAAATCACGATCCGCCGCTCGTTCCCCACCGCTTCCGGTGCGATATGTTCATAGGTAAGGGGATTTCGCGCCACCGCCGACACATGAATGCCGCCCTTGTGGGCAAAGGCCGAGCGACCCACAAAGGCCGCGTGATCGTTGGGGGCTAAATTCACCCATTCACTAATCGCTCGACTGGTGGAACTCAACTGCTGCAACTGTTCCGGCGCGATGCAGTCATAGCCCAGTTTTAATTGCAAATTGGGGATAATGGAGCAAAGATTCGCATTGCCGCAGCGTTCGCCGTAGCCGTTAATCGTCCCTTGTACCATCGCCACGCCATCGATCACAGCGGCGATCGCATTGGCCACCGCCAGTTCTGAATCGTTGTGAGTGTGAATCCCCAAACGCGGCGCGTCGGGGTGTTCCCGGAGGTCAGGAAACGCGGTGAATACCCCTTGCACAATCTGGCTAATATCATGGGGCAGCGTGCCGCCATTGGTGTCACAGAAGACGAGCCATTCCGCCCCGGCATCCCAGGCGGTTTTTAGGGTTTGCAGGGCATAGTCCGGGTTGGCTTGGTAGCCGTCAAACCAATGTTCTGCGTCGTAGATCACCCGTCGCCCTTGGCTGCGGAGATATTCGATTGTGTCGCGAATCATGGCGAGGTTTTCGGCCAGGGTGGTTTTTAACCCCGCTTCGACATGGAGATCCCAGGACTTCCCAAAGATGGTCACCCAGCGCGTTCCGGCGGCGAGAATGGCTTGAAAGAGGGGGTCTTCGGCGGCGAGTTTGCCGGGGCGACGGGTGGAACAGAAGGCGACGATTTCCGCTTGGCGGAGGGGTTTTTCTTGGAGTCGCCAGAAAAATTGTACATCTTTGGGGTTTGCTCCGGGCCAGCCTCCTTCAATGAAGGGAATCCCCATTTCATCGAGTTTTCGGGCAATTTTGAGCTTGTCGTCAATGGACAGGGCGATGCCTTCCCGTTGAGCGCCATCGCGGAGGGTGGTGTCGTAGAGCCAGATTTTGCGTGCCGTGTCCATTGCCTGAGGGATAAGGGGTGTTGAATTCAAGGGGGGAGGGGCGATCGCTGCCCTGCAATCCTGAGACTACGTTAAGATCAGCCCATTGATGCGTCGAGTCTGCATCACGAGAGTCTTCAAAAATTGTAGCGAGAGATTGTCCCCAATCAGGAAAACCGATGCCAACTGTAACAGCCCAAGGAAAATCCATCCCCTGCGAGACCGGCGCGAATCTTCGCCAAGTCCTCCAAACTGCCCAAATTGACCTCTATAACGGTAATGCCCGTGTGCTTAACTGTCGCGGCTTGGGTTCCTGTGGAACCTGTGCGGTCAAGATTATCGGCCCGGTGTCCGAGCCGAAGTGGAAAGAACGATCGCGCCTATCCCTCCCGCCCCACAAAGCCGACAGCGGCCTGCGCTTAGCCTGTCAGGTGAACGTTTTGGGCGATATTACGGTGCAGAAATGCGATCGCTTCTGGGGCCAGGGCGATCGCATTCTCTGGTAACGAGGTCAGGACGCAGCCCTTAACGCACCATCACTTCCAATTGATTGCCGCTCTGGGTTAGCACCTGTTCGAGCAACACTTCAAGGGATCGGGCAAATTGAGGATCATCCACCGTCCCGATCCGGTTGTTGTTGAGTTGCAGTTCTTCCCGCTCCTCATCGCTCAGTTCCACCACCACATCCGGCTGAATTTTCTTGTCCTTGGTAATGCTGCGGCCGTTGGGGGTGCGATATTCTGCGATCGTCACCGCCAAGCCTGAGCCATCACTCAAGGGACGCACCGACTGCACCAACCCTTTACCAAAACTCTCAGTCCCAATCAACATCGCCCGCTGATTATCTTGCAAGGCAGCAGAGACAATTTCGCTTGCACTGGCCGAACCGCCGTCAATCATCACCACCAGGGGTTTATCCGTCAGGGCGGTGTTGTTCGCCACTTGGCGTTCCACTTCGCCGCGACGGTCATGGGTGGAGACGATTTTACCCTCATCGAGCCACATCCGGGCAATGTCCACGCTGGCGTTGAGGAGTCCCCCCGGATTTGAGCGTAAATCGAGCACATAGCCAACCACCGTATCCGGCCCGTTCATCGCTTCAAACTTTCGGAGTGCCTCGCGCATATCTTGGGCGGCGTTGGCGTTAAATTGGGTGAGGCGAATATAGGCCACATTGCCCGATCGCGTTTCTTCCACCCGAGTTCGCACTGGGTGAATCTCAATGCGATCGCGCACAATCGGAAAATCAATCTCGCGATCGCCCCGTTGGATCGTCAAAATCACCTCTGTGCCGCGTTCACCGCGAATCAGTTGCACCGCATCATTCACCTCCATCCCCAAGGTGTCTTGACCATCAATTTTCGTAATGATGTCTTTGGCAATAATCCCCGCATTGAACGCCGGGCTATCATCAATGGGCGACACGACGATTAAGCGATCGCTCTCCTCATCCTTCGCAATCTGAATCCCCACCCCTGTTAACGACCCCGATGTGTCGATCTGCATATCCTCGAACTCCTTGGGGTCCATGA
Source organism: Spirulina subsalsa CS-330 (assembly GCF_028330765.1). Lineage (GTDB taxonomy): Bacteria > Cyanobacteriota > Cyanobacteriia > Cyanobacteriales > Spirulinaceae > Spirulina > Spirulina subsalsa_A. The sequence goes on from NZ_JAQMTY010000099.1 coordinate 3,360, forward strand.
AGCGCGTATAGGGGTCATCCAGGGTTTCAAGCATCTCACGGATCGCCGTATAGGCTTCCTCGTCATTCCCGTAGGATGCCTCTAGATACTGGGTGCGAATCTGCCGCCAATCCTGTTGGTTAAATGTGGCATCCACATAGTAACGATTGATGATTTGCCACACTTCATCAACGACTTCCTTGGGGCTACTGCTCAGATTTAAAATTTGACCTTGGGAAAGATGTAGCCCAGCGCCGGTCACTGCCACAGTGGTCAAGATAAACGCTGTTGCTCCAAGGACAAGTCCACGTTTTGCCAATACCATAAACACTTGTTGGGATGAGGAGAAGAACTTAAGCACACAAGCTCACTCTAACATAGGATTTTGGGACTGGCTTGCCGATTCCCCCCCTCGGCTGGGGTACATTCAACCGGAATGATCCCATTGATTTTCCCCTTGAATCTGCCGGTCTGAGGCGATGAACCCACGGCAGGGTCTAGTAAAATTCCATCGACTTACAGTGTTTCCCTCGGTGAGTCACTTGTTCTCCTTCTGGGGTAATTTCAATACATTCTCCTTGTCCGGTGTTGGCATTCCGAACATAGAAAATCAACCATAGCCCCATCGCTATCAAGAAAATAATCATAACCAAGCCAATTTCTTGGAGTCTGCGATTCCAGTCAGACATGAGCACTCTACCCTCAATGGGGAGGTTGGGGGAATGATTGGGTGAACAACGGGTGGACAACCTGTAGAAGTGCCATCGGAACAATCGAGGGTATCGATGACTGAGCAAACGACAGATCAATCGATGGGGTCAATCAAGTCGGACATATAATCTCCGGAGCGACAGACTCAGACCTGAAATCGATGACGGCGTTAATTGTGGTTATGCTCTTGATCGCATTCGATTGATGATGGGATCAACAAGTGTGGAGAGACAACCACATAAATCAATAAGTTTTACGATCGCTGCATAACACATATCTTGATCTTATCGGTGCTGTCCTCTGAAACCTGATTTTTTTACCTTTCGTGATAATAAATGCTCAACGCTGCGATCGCCCTCATTCCCCTGTGATAATCCGACGGGATTGAGTCTCTGCGGGGGGATGGGTTTAGGGTTGGGATGCGGCTTGTACCCATTGGGTAAGACCGGCGGCGATCGCCTGCGCTAATTGGGTTTGCGCTTGAGGATTCATGATCCATTCAAATTCATCGGGGTTAATCATAAACCCCAATTCCATGAGGATCGTGGGGGCAATTTGGGGCCGGGTGAGGGCGAGGTTATTCCAAAACACCCCATAGGACGGACGATCTAATTCTGTTACTAAATAATTGTGCAAAAACACCGCTAAATCATGGGCTTGGGGATGATACCAAAACATCCCGATTCCGGCGGTATTTTCCGCGTCGCCATTGTCGGGGAGGGCATTGTAATGGACGGAGAGGGCGAGATCCGGTTGCTGCTGGGCGATGTAGTCCATGCGATCGCGCAAGCCCAGATCCACATCCGCCGTCCGGGTCATCAGCACCGTTGCGCCCCGTGCTTCGAGGGCCTGTTTTAACTGACGCGATACGGCCAAATTTACGTCCTTTTCCGGTGTGCCATCGGGCCCCCGCGCTCCCAGTTCCGCCCCGCCATGGCCAGGGTCAAGCACGATCCGCAGTCCCTGTAATTGCCCCCCGGAAATTTGGGGCGGATGGCGGAGGAGGAGATGGAGACTGCTGCCCTCGTCGTAGCGGAGGTCGTAGCCCCATTGTTGGGCGGTTTTGAGGTGGAAGGTGTAGGTGATCGTCGTGGGGTTGACCTGTTGCCAATCGAGGCGGCGAATTAGGGGGCTATCGTTGAGCCAAATCGTATCGGTTTGAGCGATCGCCTGGTGCAAGGTGAGCGAAAACTGATCATCTTTTTGCGTCACCGTCACCGGAACCGGAGCCGTCAAGGGAAACACCACCTCAGTCCCCCCCGCCACGGGTCGCCCGCTGAGGCTGCGAATCGTGGCCGGGGGAGCCGCCGCCCCGGTTAACACCCGCGTTTCGTCGGCATTGATCCACGCGCCATAGTCTAGCCGCAACCAATTCCCCTCGCGCCCGGTGACCGTGGCGCGGGTTCCCGTCGGTAAGGGGGTGAGGCGAGAATAGGTGGTGCTGGGGCCGGTGCGGGCCGTGCCACTGGCGGCGGTGACTTCAATCACCGGGCGTTGATCGGGGGTGAGGATGGCGATCGCCCCCGGTGCGGTTTCTTGGTGGGTTTGCCCAGATCGGGTGAGGGTGTAGATGGGTTGGCCGAGAGAACCCGGTTGATCGGCGGTGAAGCAGGTTTGGTAATGGGTGGTGGTGCGGGGGATGGGGGCGTTTTGGGTGGTGAGGATGGCGGTGTTGCTGGGGAGTTGGGCGGTGCTGGGTTGGGGAGCGAGGGGGAAGGTTTGGCCGCTCAGGGTGGCGGTGACGGTGCTTTGGGGAGGTGCGATCGCACTTAAACAGATCGACTCACCCGGCAGCCGTTCGAGATCTTGCATCGGTTGGAGGGAGTCGGGTGCAAATGTGACCCCCGTGGGCAGCACTTCCACCGGGCGACGAATGACGGTGAGGGTCGTTGTTGCCTCCCCAGTCTGGATCGTAAAGCGGTTTTCGCCCAGTTGCAGGGGAAAACTGGGGGCAAAATGACCCTGGGAACTTTGACGAATCGCCGTACCATTGACCACCACCGGGCCATCAGCCGTACCAATCAGGAAAATTTGCGCGGCGGTGGTTTCATGATCATTGGGGGGATAGACCAGGGAAACGGATGCGGCGGCGGGGGTTGCCATCAGACTCAATCCTAAAAGACAGGCACTCACTCCAAATCGTCCCATACTCATCCCCTCGCCCATGAAAAAGTTGCTTTTCACTGTACCATTCTTCGCTGTGGAGCCGGAGCCAACACCAAACGAACAAGGGGCTGAAGCCCTTTGCCTGCTCATAAATTCAGATGAGGATTGCACACAAATATAAGGACACGACCAAAATCGTCGCTTCACCCACAGCACGGGATGGCGTGAACCACCCCGTGTCACGGCTTAAAACGAGAACGTGGCCCGCAACGCCCCAATCAACACCGTATCGTTGTTGGCATTGTGCCCCGGATTAAACACCGCCACTAAACCCGGTGTAATTGTGATGTTGTTGTTTAAGCGCCAGCGATAAAACGCCTCTAAGTGATAGGCCGTATCATCCCGACCGCCATTAAATGCGGTGCTACCCGTTTTAAAGAAGCTCGGAATATTTCCCAGCACTTGACCATTGGCGCTTAAATTACTTTCTGTGATGCGGGGTGGCATACCAAAGAAGATGCCGCCAAAATTCCCCTCGGCAAACAGATCCGGGAACTGCAACGACAGCATCCAATTGTTGGTCTGTACTGAACCGTCGAAATTGAGTTGATGGGAGGTTGTCCAGCCCACCCAGCCGCCGAGGGTCACACCCTCGGTAATGGCCCAGTTGGCCGTGAGGCCAATGGCGTTGGTTTCGAGATCCACACCATTAAGCGACGACACTTGCTCATCGCCCACAAAGGTATTCAAGAAGCCCTGGTTCGCACCGGATTGACCATTGAGAAAATAGAGCGCAATATCCGTATTGCGGGTGGGCGTGACGAGAGCCTGAAGCCCCATCGTGTAGGCTTTACCGATGAACCCTTCGGTGGCAACATTCGCAAACGCTGCCGAATAGACCCCCTGCACACTCAGAATCGGTGTGGCTTGCCAGTCAAAACCAGCCCCGGCACTGGTTCCCCCCAGTTGGATGATCGGGTTGCGCTGGGCAAAACGAGATATGGGGCCAAAGCCGGCACTTTCGACGCGGGACGGGCCACGGAAGACGTTAACGGGGTTCACGCCTGCGGGGCCGATGATCACCGCTAGGCGATCGCTGACGCGCTGGCGATAGCTGGCATCGCTGAAGATGAGGCTGTTGGTGGTGTCGGATTCGTAGCCTAAGCGGGTGAAGTTGTTGTTCACCAGGCCATAGTTGGCGGGGTCGGCGACGCTGGTGTTGAGGTTGCCGGCTTGCATTCCGGTGAGCAGGTAACTACCGGGGCCAAATTGGGTTAGGAAGGTGAGTTGGGCGTTGTAGCCAAAGCTGACTTCATCGTTGGGGTCGGCGGTGTCGGTTTGACCATCGCTGCCGATCGCACCTGTGGTGTTGTTGCTGAAGTCGACGGAGTTGCTGAAGCGGTTTTGTAAGCCGAATACCACTTGACCGTAGAGTTTGGTGGTGGTGGAGAATTGGTTATCTTCGAGGAATTTCACCCGGCTATCGAGGTTATCGACTCGGCTGCCGAGGTTGGCGAGTTCGGTTTCAAATTCTTCGGAGAGGCGACGCAGGATCTCGAAGTCTTCTTGGGTTGCGAAGTTGGCGGAGGTTTCAGCGAGGAGACGCTCCATGGTTTGCAGACATGCGTTCAGCCCAGCGGCGAATTCGTAGCGGCTGAGGGCGGTGTTGCCCCGAAATGTGCCGTTGGGGTAGCCTTTGAGGCAGTCGTAGCGGCTGATCAGGTCGCTGAGTGCGGCGTAGGCCCAGTCGCTGGGTTGCACGTCGGAGAGTTGGTTTACTCCGGTGAGTTGGCCCATCGGTGCGGTGGGGCTGAGGTCGCTAAATGTCGGTTGCGGGGTGGGGGTGAACTGGCTCAGGTTGCGATCGCTTACCGTGCTGCTGCCGAGTTCGGCGGCGGTGGTGCTGGCTGCGGGCAGTTCAGGCAGGGCTTGGGCTTGGGCGGCGGTGGTGCTGGCAATGAAGGCGGTTGAACTGAGGCTAAAAACACTGACGAGCGAAAACAAGGGCGGGTTACGCATCAAAGTTAAGCATGGTTGAAAGGGATATCATTGCGCTCGTTAGATTGGTAGTGGATGATCCAGACCACTCCAGAGATTTCAGGACGATATCACGGGTTCATGAGTTTTGGCTATCTATTCAATATTTCCGTATTCTTACCGTGCTTGAATTCATGGCCGAAATATTGCGGGATTTTACCCTATGCATCGAAAAATAGCGTTGTTTATTAGGTTTCACCGTTTGTACTTTTTACCGTTTATAATCGTGGAACTTTTTGGTCACTGAACCATGCAATACAATGTCCTTCTCTCCGCTGCGATCGCCCTCGGTCTAGTCTCCCTAGGTGGGGTTTCGGATGGTGCTTATGCACAACAAGTCAATGCTCTGTCCTTCAGCTCCTTCAATCCGGCCACCCGCGAGTTGGTTCTCAGGGATAGTCGGGGGATTATGACTCTCTCTCCTTCTACTACGATCAATTCCAATAGTGGTAGCATTTCTGTTACAGACTCTCGTACCATCCACACTGACACCGAGAATTCAAACCCCACCGGCCGACTATGCTATGACTCCTGCCTTAACACCCGTTACTACTTTTCGAGCCCATTCTCCATCTCCGGGTCTGACGCCTCTGGCTCGCCGGTATCCACCAGTCCATTAAACTTCGAGTTATATGTACTGACCAATGGATCGAATAATTCGCCTCTTAATATTCTTGCTGGCGGCGGGGTTTTGTTCGACGCTTCTAACTCTCGTCCTTTCCCCATTGGGTTCTCCCCCTTTATCCCTCCGACTCCCACCCCGACACTCACTCCCACCCCTACGCTTACGCCCACCCCTACGCTTACTCCTAGTTCACTCAATGTACCGGAGTTGAACGCCGCTCGCCTCACCCTACCCGAACCCACCACCCAACCCGACCACCCCAACGCACTAAATAATCTCGCCGCTAATACTGCACCGGGCGATCGCGTTTTCCGTCCCAACGGCATTCATACCCGCATCATTCCGGAATGGAGTCCCGGTTTGTATCAGTAATTAATTGATAATTTTTTGATTTTGATATTAGGACATTTACCAAACGTGGGGAGCAAGTCGATTGGGTGGCTTGCTCTTTTTTTTTGCGATAGATGGGATGGGCGCGATCGCAAGGAATTTCGGGTCTTTTACGCTGTGCAGCGGAATTTTTCATCGTTTATACTTGTGGGACGTTTTGGTGAATGACCCATGCAATACAAAATTCTTCTCTCTGCTGCGATCGGCTGCGGTGTGCTCGCCCTAGGTGGGGTCTTGGATGGGGCTTTGGCACAAGTCAATGCTCTGTCCTTTAGCAACTACAACCCTACCACCCGTGAGTTGACTCTCACTAATGCTCGCGGCATTTCGACAATTGATGCCGCGATCGGTACTGCTAGTGGATTTTCTACTACGCCCTCGATCACGTCGTCTAACTTGGTTCACGTTGACTCTCCTAACTCCAACCCAAGCGGTATTGTGTGTTCCTCAGCATGTTCTGTTAGTTATGTCACCAACTCTACACCGTTTACCATTTCAGGGTTTGACTCATCTGGTGCGCCCTACACCACGCCCTCCAAAGACTTCGACATATATATTTTGGAATTTGGGGGCAACGGCGGCTCTCTTTCGATTTCGGGTGGGGAAGGTGTCTTATTTGACTCATCCAACTCCAATCCCTTTCCGGTGGGGTTCACTTTCAATGCACCTCCCACTCCGACACTCACTCCCACTCCGACACTCACTCCCGCCCCGACACTCACTCCCACCCCGACACCTGCTCCTGTTCCCAGTTCAATCAATGTACCGGAGTTGAACGCCGCTCGCCTCACCCTGCCCGAACCCACCACCCAACCCGACCACCCCAACGCCCAAAATAACCCCGCCGCTAATGCTGCACCGGGCGGCCAGAACCTCCGTCCTAACGGCATTCACACCCGCATCATGCCCGAATGGAGTCCGGGGCTGTATCAGTAAGTAAGTTAGGAGTTTGCCAGGTCATTCACGATAACTCTGGGGGCAGGTCGCGGGTGCGGCTTGCTCTCTTTTTTATAGAAACCAAAATCCAGAAAGAATGCCAACACACGATCAACCCCTCCCCATAACGTCTTCCTAATCTCGTCAGGATCAGACCGTGCGCAGTTGAGCCAATTGAGCTGCCGTCAATCCCGTCGTTTGGAGAATCAAGTTTTCGTCCATCCCATTAGCCAGAAGAGCTTGAGCAATTTCGAGCTGGGTTGCGGTTCGCCCCTCTTCGCGTCCTTCCCGACGAGCCGTATCAATGGAATTTTGTAAATCACGGTAATATTTGAGGCTATCTTCGTAGGAGCGCACCTGTTCCGGGTTGAACTTGGCAATTTCAGCCACTTCAAACAGCTTCTCAAATACGGATTCCTGAAGTGGTGTGGGAATTTCATCAATGCGGGTGAGGTTGCGCAACACATAAAGCCACTTGTCAAACCGACTGTTCAACTCATCAACTGTTTTGTTGAACTTGGGCATTTCAAGATAGATGAACGTGAGCTTGTCATAAAATACCTTGCATGTTTCAATGTCCGTTAGCTTCACATCGTAGCGGTATTTGTCGGGGTCATCTTGATCCGCTTCAAAGACAAAATCGAGCAGCGCGATCGCATATACCGCTTGGAGCTGGTAGTCCCATTCCCCCCGTTTCGCCTGCTCTTGAATCGGAAAGCTGGTGTAATACACTGTGCGATCTTTGAAAAAATCCTGTTTGCTCTTTTGCAACTCAACAATGAACTTTTCACCCCGTTCATTCTCACAGTAGAGGTCAAATATAGCCTTGCGATCGAGGGCAGTCGTGCCTAATTGCTCATTTTTGATGTAGTTGAGCGAGGTGATTTTACCCTGTTCTTCCTTGAGCAGTTCGTTCAAGAAATCGAGCAAGAGGTCTTTATTCGGTTCTTCTCCGAAGATTTTTTTAAACCCATAGTCGGTAAAGGGGTTGATGTATTTTTCTGTGAATTGATACATCGCCATGGCCGAGAATTCTCTCAGATACTCTTGTTCTATTATAGGGGTCGAAGCACCCGGACAAGACGTTTATCGGGCGGGTGTGTCGAGGCTTTGAGTTTTTGGGGTATCAGTTTGACCCAGAGGGGTTGGCGGTGGCCCAGAAAACGATCGACCGGATGGTGGCAAAGGTAGACCAGCTTCATGAGCAAGGCGCGGATGATGTCCGGGTTGGAGCCTATCTACGCCATTGGTTGAGTTGGGTGAAGGGCGGCTTGGATGCGATCGCAAAGAATTTCGGGTCTTTTACGCTGTGCAGCGGAATTTTTCATCGTTTATACTTGTGGGACGTTTTGGTGAATGACCCATGCAATACAAAATTCTTCTCCCTGCTGCGATCGCCCTCGGTCTAGTCTCCCTAGGTGGGGTCTCGGATGGTGCTTATGCTCAAGTCAATGCGCTGACGTTCATTAACTACAATCCGACCACACGTGAGATGACGCTATCGAATTCTCGCGGCGTTGCGACAATTAACTCTCTGATTGGCAACACTACCGGCAGTGGCACTGCATCTATCTCCAACAGCTTACTCCTCACCCACGTAGACTCAATATCCTCCAACCCAGGGGGCGTTCTGTGTAATGTGTCGTGCGACTACGTATCCTTTTCCGATAGCCCCAGCTTTTCTATATCCGGGTTTGACTCCTCGGGAACGCCATTCACCACTCCTGCACTAGACTTCGACATGTTTGTGTTAACGAATGGAGGCAACGGCGGCTCTCTTTTTATTCCGGCTGGGGGGGGTGTCTTATTCGACGGCACCAATAGCAATCCCTTTCCGGTGGGGTTCACTTTCAATGCACCTCCCGCCCCGACACTCACTCCCACCCCTACGCTGACTCCCACCCCTACGCTGACTCCCACCCCTACGCTGACTCCCACCCCTAGTTCACTCAATGTGCCTGAGTTGAACACCACGCGCCTCACCCTGCCCGAACCCACCACCCAACCCGACCACCCCAACGCCCAAAATAACCCCGCCGCTAATGCTGCACCGGGCGATCGCGTTTTCCGTCCCAACGGCATTCATACCCGCATCATTCCGGAATGGAGTCCGGGGCTGTATCAGTAATGAATTGATCATGGTTTGAGTTTGGATTAAGTCATTTACCAAACGTGGGGGGCAAGTCGATTGGGTGGCTTGCTCTTTTGCTTTCGTTATGCTCATTTGATGCCAGGGTTACGGGGAATATCGTTGATGAATCACATCATCTTTTACCGTGTTGCTGGCCGAAATATTGAAATCTTAAGAGTGGTCAGCGGGTTCCGAGATTTGGAGAATGTTTTTGAGGATAACTGACCTAAAACCTTGTCGGAAAAGACTACGATTCATTGGCTTCTTGGATAAATCAATGCACTAAATTTCAGTACATCGGTATTTGTGCAAGCGGTTTAGGGTTTGACTCTGCCTAGAGAGATTGCGCGATCGCCACACAAGCGGCTAACGCTGCCGTCGTTTTAATCGCTTGGGGGTTGATGTGGGTCGCACTCGCGGCGTGGCCGTGGTCGTGGAGGGCGGTGATCAGGTGCGATCGCTTCGGTAAATCTAACTTGCCGCGCTTGCCGATGGCTTGGAGGGTGTAGAAATAGGGCGGCATTTGGGCTTCAGCGGTGAACAGATCCAGCAGTTGGCCACAGTCACGCCAGTCCCAATTGTGAGCGATCGCCGCCATCGCCGCCACCCAATCGCGATCGTGCAACGGCCCCAACCACAGCGGCCCCGATACCGTCAGCGATCGCATCCCACAGCCACAGGTCGCCCGCCCCAACTGCTGCCACCCCAGGGTTTGATAGTCGCCGCAGGTGTGACAATAGCCCAACCAGCCATAGTCCTCAGCCTTGGCGCAGCGTTGGGGGATGAGTTGCGCCCAAACGCGATAGGTTTCCCCCGTAAAAAAAGCAAACCCCGGTTGCAGGCCAAACCCTAAAGCCGTTGCCTGTTGGTGCAATGCCCCCAGGAGAATCCGGAGGCCCTGCTCATGGGCGGCAGGGTGCGATCGCGCCACCACCCCATAGGCCGTCAAGAGTTTATTCGGAACATGGCCCGTCAGCGATCGCCCGTCGGTACTGGTTCCATACACACATCCATGCAAGCGCGTCGCCCCCAACGCCCGCTGCAACTCCGGCAACCCATCCCCAAAACAATCCACATCCACCAAATCGTAATAGTCCGCCGCCCCACCACACCGACTCAACAACCGCCGCCCATTCTCCAGCGTCAGCCGATGGGGGATAGCGTCGAGATTGTGCCCCAGATTGGCCGTGAGGATTGGCTCTAGATCCGGATTCCCCTCATTTACCCAGAGAAAATCCGCCCCACTTTCCCGACCGTAACGGAGCGATCGTACCCCACAACCCGCCATCACCTCCAACACCCGCAACCGCCCCAACCGCTGCCGCAACACCGCCGCCGCCACCACCCCCAAATCTCGCACCATCCGGCTCTGGGGACGAAAAAACGCCGCCCCCACCTGAAACGCAACCCGCCCCTCTTGCCGCCATCCTGTATCCATCAATTAACTGCAATCCCAATGACCCCCGCCCGCCAGGAGCATCGCAATCACTGCTGTTGACGGCCCTTCATAATCTGTTCCCGCAGCGCCATCAACTGATCGCTCACCTCCGTTGAAACCTCCGACGTTTCCCCCGTCCCCGCATTGGGCATCACCGCCCCCGTCAAGTCAGCATTACGGAAATTTGTCTCATTGATATTGGCATCAATTAACACCGCATTCACAAGCTTGGCCCCGATCAGATTAGACCAGCATAATTTCGCTCGATACAGTTTCGCCTCGGTGAGATCTGCCCCGCGCAACGTCGTCCAGGACATATTCGCCGCTCGCATATTCGCCCGTTGTAGGTTAATCCCCGCCAAATTCGCGCTATTCAAAAACGCCCGACTAAAATCTGCATCGCTCGCATCGGCGTTGGTGGCATTGACCCCGTGCAACACGGCCCCCGTGAGGTTGGCGCTGTGGAGATTCGCCCCCATCAAAATGGCATTGGTGAAATTCGCCTCGGTGAGGTTCGCTTCCATGAGTAGGGCTTTCATCAACTTGGCCCGTCCCACATGGCAATTCACCAAACGCGCCCGGCTCAAATCCGTATCCCGCAAGTCCGCCTCACTGAGAATCGCATTGGTAAAATCGGCGGACTTTAAAATTGCGCCTTGTAAATTGGCGGCACGTAAACTGGCATCTCGCACCTTTGCGCCGGTCATGTGGGCTTTGTAGAGGTTGGCGCTGATCAGGTTGGCTTCGGTGAGATTGGATTCGAGGTGGGCTTCGGTGAGGTTGGCCTCGCGGAAGTTGGTGCGAACCAATTTCGCACCAATTAAATTTGCGCCCGCTAAATCAGCTTCACGGAAATTTGCTTCGCTCAGATCGACTCCACCGAGAAAGGTGTTCCGGAGATCGACCTTCTGGAAGTCTCGTTCTCCACTAGCGTAGCGTTGCAAAAGTTCTTCCGTATCCATGATTATCGGGTCTGTGATTGATTAGGGTGCATGATCGCTAAGGATCTGAGTCTTGGGGGTTTAGGATGACTCAACTGAGCGGCTTATACTATACTTTCTTGCCTACATCCTCCTATTCTGGGCATTTTTTCGATTCAGAACGAATATTGTATCAAGGGACAATATCCAGGATCGAGCAATGTCTAGGGCTAATCCTTACTTATTTTAGAGCGTCTTTGGGTTTAGAGTGTTTTTCGATGAGAAGTTTGCAGAATTGCAGCGAATTGGGCTCAAGATTGGGAAATCCGAGCTTGGGGGGTTCGGTTCTACCCCTCAAGCTGTGGGGTTATGATCGCTACAGTGGGGCTAACGATTCTAAAACGATATTTCGGCAGAGGACAGAACCATGAACAATCACCATGCTGCGATCGCCAATTTCTTGGATGCCAACCACAGCCAAAATGAGTTGTGGCAATATATGCAAACCCTCAACGCAGACACCGCCAGCCAACTGTTTCAACCGAGCACCGAAGCGGCTCAAGTCATGGAAGGGCAGATCATCGGCCTCTTGGGTGGACTCCCACCCCAGCAGTTTGATGTGAGAGTGAGCACCACTCGCGAGCAATTGGATCAATTGCTCGCCTCAGCGATGATGGGGGGCTATTTTCTCCTTGACATACTCCCCCACTAAACCCTACGGGCTAGAGTGGGGGATTCTGAACAGCCAGTTACCTGACCATTTATCCACTCAAACAACGAGAGTTGCAGAGGGTTGCTAGGCTCAACGACTCACGCCATTGATTTATCCTGATTTCTCAAATCTGTTAATTCAGATTTAGCCGTAAC
>NZ_JAQMTY010000100.1 GCF_028330765.1 Spirulina subsalsa CS-330
AGACTTTTAGCTTGTTCACAAGTCGGGATAGGGCATTGCCACGACTTTAAATGGACATGGAGAGACAGTAAGACTGCTGCGGTAGCAAGTCTCGGTGAAGTGTCAAGAATCACCGCTCCTTCAGGACGGTGAGTATGTCAAAGTCTAGACTTTTTTCGTTTTTCCTTGATTTAATGGTTCTGAAATTAGGGCTTCAGCGACGTTCTGGGGCGGTGCATCAATCTTCGCAACATCGAGTGTCCCTGTGGTTTTTACCGCTGGTGGTGTTGGCATTAATCGTGGCGTACAAACAGGTGCGGATGATCATGGCTGAACCGCGTGCAGCCTTGGTGCTGGGGGGGTTGGAGGCGCGAGAATCCTACGCGGCTCAGTTGGCCCATGATGATCCGAGTTTGGAGGTGTGGGTGTCGTCGGGGAGTCCGGAGGCCTATGTTCAGGGGGTCTTTGCGTCGGCGGGGGTGGAGCGCGATCGCCTCCATCTCAACTACGATGCCGAAGATACCGTCACCAACTTCACCACCTTGGTGGATGACCTAGAGGCCGCGGGCATCAAGAGCATTTACCTGATTACCTCCGCTAACCATATGCACCGCGCTCGGATTATCGGGGAAGTGGTGTTCGGTAGTCGGGGCATTGTGATTAAACCCCTGCCCATTGAGGAAGGGGGGATGGCTCAAGAGTCTTGGGCAAAAAGTATGGTGGATGGGGGGCGGGCCATTTTATGGCTTTTCACCGGCCATACGGCGACCGAGTTGAAAGAGGATCTCGGCCAGAGGCTGCGATCGTGGTAGGGCCATGGCGTTAGAGAGCGCCGCGATCGTCTAATCCGGGCCGGGGCATGGGGGGGATCACCTGTTGATCGAGCTTGCGGAGCCAGAACCAGGCGAGAATGCCTAGGATTAGCCAGACCCAACCAGTGAGCGATCGCAACAACAAGAACCCCCCCACGGAAAACATCGCCCCAAACAGCACAAAGGTCGCCGCAATCACCCGCAAACTATCCAGTTTCAGGTTTTGAATCGGCGCAATCCCGGTGCGCTCCCGTTGTCGTCGCCAGCCGATCCCCGCCGGACGGACTTTGCAATAGAACGCATCGAGGGTTTCATCGGATTCCGGGGGCGTGACCAACATTACCGTAATCCACACCACCGCCGTGATCCCCGAAATCACCAGCAGGCGCGTCCCAAAGTCAGGAATCGCGCTCAAGGCTTCGGGGTTCAAACTGGTGATCAATCCAATCACAAAGCCGCACACCATCGCCGCCCATTCTGCCGCTGCGTTAATCCGCCACCAAAACCAGCGCAACATCAACACCAACCCCGGCCCCGTCCCGATCGCAATCACCAATCGAAACACCGTGCTCACATCTTCGGTGAAAAAGGCCGCAATGCCGCCTAATACGGTGACGAGAATCGACGCGAGCCGACCGACGAGGACAAGCTCCGTTTGGGGGGCTTCGGGGCGGAAAAAGCGGAGATAGAGATCATTGGTGAGGTAGGACGCGCCCCAGTTGATCGAGGTGGAAACGGTGCTCATGAAGGCGGCGACGAGGGAGGCGACGGCTAATCCTAATAACCCCGTGGGGAGAAAATCGAGCATCAGTTTTGGGTAGCCGAGTTCGCGATCGCTCAAATCCGGATAGATCACCAACGCCACCAACGCCACCAACACCCAGGGCCAGGTCCGCACCACGTAATGGAGGATATTAAACAACCACGCCGACTTTTCCGCCTCGGCTTCATCTTTGGCCGCCGCGAGCCGTTGGATAAACTCGCCGCCCCCATCACTGCGCCGAAATGACCACCACTGCACAAACATATAGGCTGAAAAGGTGGTGAGGCTAATCCCGGCGGTATCGCTCCAACCCCAATTTTCCGTCAGGGGAATAAACGAAAGGGCATCAAAATCGGTGCTAGCTTGGACGGCGGGGATCAGTTCATGGATGCCGCCCACATGGTTCACCGCGATCACGGCCACCATGATCGCCCCCAACAAACCGAGGAAAAACTGAAAAAAGTCCGTGGCCACCACACCCCACAGCCCCGAAAATCCCGAATACACCAACACAAAAATGCTCACCCCGACCACACTCCAGAGTTTCACATTTGGCCCCGGTTCAATCCCGACGCTCTGCCACAGTTCCAAGGCATCCACCACCTTCACCATGGCCAGCATCGCGTAGCCAATCCCAATACAGTTAATCGGTAGGGCAAAGAGAAAGGCTTTTGTCCCCCGCAAGAAGGCGGCGGGCTTGCCGCCGTAGCGCATTTCCGTCAGTTGGGCATCGGTGACAATTTCCGATCGCCGCCACAGCCGCGCAAACACATAGATGAGGATGACATGGGCGATCGCAAAACTCCACCATTCCCAATTCCCCACAATCCCCCGTGTTCCCACCACCCCGGCAATATACAGCGGTGTATCAATGGAAAAGGTTGTCGCGGCCATACTCGTCCCGGCGAGCCACCAGGGGAGCGATCGCCCCGACACGAAAAAATCCACCAAACTTTTCGACCCTTTCTGAGTCAAAAACAAGCCCAACCCCATCGCCAAGACGAGATAGAGCAGCACAATTAACCAATCCAACAGTTGCATAATCTTCTGGGTGTCCCGTTCTCGTTGCTCAGTCTATGGGCAAGTCTACCGATTAATGCGCCATCCTACCTGCCCTGTCCTCAAACTACAGAGTGCGATCAGGTTGACGTTGATCATGTTTACTCTCATAATGAGAGCAAGTCAAACAGCAAACAACCAACTACCACCCAAAAAAAACAGCCATGAAAATAAAAAAATACAGAATAAAAAAATATGAGAATCATTGCAACGAAAAATCTCATAGGGGATGCACAAAAATATCCTGGACTCTTGCCAGTGATCGCATCTTGGTGTCAGGTTGTCAAAAATATTAATTGGCAAAATTTAGAAGAAGTCAAGCAAAACTATGCCTCTGCGGAAGCTGTGGGAGATTTTACGGTTTTCAATATCAAAGGCAATCAGTATCGTTTAATTGTCGGGATTAACTACACAAAGCAAATTATTTATTATAAATATCTTTTAACTCATGCCGAGTATGACAAAGGGAGATGGAAAAATGACCCTTACTTTTGATCACAAACGTTATGGTCAACTGTTGGCGGAGACACTGCCAGCGGTGATCACAACAGAAGCTGAATACGATCGCATCTTGGCCATTACTGAACCATTATTTTTCTCGAATGACTTAGAACCCGAAGCAGAAATGCTGTTGGATCTATTGGTACAACTGATTAAACAGTATGAAGAACAGCACTACCCGATGCCAGAGGTTAAACCCCATGTGATGTTACAACACTTGATCGAATCCAAAGGAATTCGGCAAGCGGATTTAGTGGGAGTGATTGGTTCGAGTGGTGTGGTTTCAGAAGTGGTGAACGGTAAACGGGCCATTAGTAAAGCTCAAGCCAAAGCCCTCGGTGATTATTTTCAAATCTCTCCGAGTGTGTTTATTTGATCAGGGCGTTAAACGCCTGGTGAGGGGGTGCGATCTTGTCCGTGCTGCTCAGTTTGCGATCGCAATGACGAAATTCTCAATCCATTGGCTTGCGATCGCAACTGGGCTTCAAGTTCAGGCGTGAGGGTAATCGTGAGGGACATGGCCGCGCCGGATAAAACGATCACCCTCTATTCTAGATCGCGCCCCTCGATGCGATCGCGGTGGGAAGGGACGGCACGGGGCTTGATAGAATTTTCAGGTGGTGTGTGAACATCTGGCCGTATATTCTTTTAGTCTGACTCCATTGCCCTATGAATGCCTTCCAAATTTCCCGTCCTGAAATCCCGGCTTGCGCGTGGCAACGTGCGATTGGTGCAGAGTGGGATGCGCCCTATACGGTGCGGTATGCGAGTAATTTAGATGATGGCCCGGAGCATGGGATGCCCTTGGGGGGTTTGGGGGCGGGCTGTATTGGGCGATCGCCCCGTGGGGATTTCAATCTCTGGCATTTGGACGGCGGCGAGCATGTGTTCAAAACGATTCCGGCTTGTCAGTTCAGCATTTTTGAACAGGTGGGGAACGAAGCCCCCCAAGCCTACGCCCTGAGCACGGAACCGCCGGAGGATGGCACGCTCTCGACTTGGCAATGGTATCCGAAACACAAAGGCACGTACAGCGCCCTTTATCCCCGCAGTTGGTACAGCTATGAGGGGGTGTTTCAGAGTGAGATTATTTGTGAGCAGTTTTCGCCGGTGTGGGCGGGGTGTTATCAGGAGTCGAGCTATCCGGTGGGGGTGTTTGAATGGACGGTGCATAACCCGACGGATCAGCCGATCACGATGAGCATTATGCTCACTTGGGAAAATGTGGTGGGCTGGTTTACCAATGCGATTAAGAAGCCGACGGTGACGGTGCGGGATGATGGCAGCCCGGAATATGAATATCAGCCGAAATGGGGCGACAGCGAGGGCTGTTTTAACCAGTGGATTAATGATAATTATCGCGTCGGGGTGTTGATGGGGCGAGAACGCACCACGGACGGTGTGGAAGAAGGGGACGGCCAACTAGCGATCGCCAGTGTCACCAACGCCACGATGGAAGCCTATTACCTGAGTCGGTGGAATCCGGCGGGGGATGGTGATGAGGTGTGGAAATTCTTCTCCACCCAGGGGATGCTCCCGGATCAACAGGACGAAACCCCGGCCACAGCGGGCGAACGGATTGCCGGAGCGTTCACGATTCGGTTCACGGTGCGACCGGGGCGATCGCGCAAAATCCCCTTCATCCTCGCCTGGGATTTCCCCGTCACCGAATTCGCCCAAGGCATCAACTATTTCCGCCGTCACACCGACTTTTTCGCCCGCACGGGTCACAACGCCTGGACGGTGGTACGCACCGCCCTCAAGCACAGCGACGTATGGCGCGAAAAAATCCTCGCCTGGCAAACCCCGATTTTGAACCGCGACGACCTCCCCGACTGGTTCAAAATGGCCCTCTTTAACGAGCTTTACCTGCTCACCGACGGCGGCACGCTCTGGACGGCAGGCACAGAAACCGACCCCATCGGCCAATTCGGCATCCTTGAATGTCTCGATTACCGTTGGTACGAGAGCCTCGATGTGCGCTTGTACGGCTCTTTCGCCACGATGATGCTCTTTCCCCGCTTGGATAAAGCAATCCTCGAAGCCTTCGCCCGCGCCATCCCCACCGCCGACGACACCCCTCGGATCATCGGCTACAACCAAGCCCCCGCCATCCGCAAGGCCGCTGGAGCCACCCCCCACGACCTCGGCGCACCCAACGAACACCCCTGGGAAAAGAGCAACTACACCAGTTATCAAGACTGCAACCAGTGGAAAGACCTCCCCAGCGATTTCGTCCTCCAGGTCTATCGCAACTATCTGCTCACGGGGGCGAATGATGTGGATTTTCTCTGGGAATGTTGGGGGGCGATTCCGGTGGCGTTGGACTATTTAAAGGCGTTTGATCTCGATGGGGATGGCATCCCGGAAAATTCCGGCGCACCGGATCAGACGTTTGATGATTGGCAGTTGCGCGGCATCAGTGCCTATTGTGGGGCGTTGTGGATTGCGGCGTTGGAGGCTGCGATCGCGATCGGCGTGATCCTAATCGACAATCCCCCCAATAATCCCCTCCTCCAACCCGCCGACTACCCCCAAGGCATCACCAAACACCTCGAACAATACCGCGACTGGCTCCGCCAAGCCCGCCCCCTCTACCAAGAAACCCTCTGGAACGGCAGTTTCTACCGCCTCGACAGCGAAAGCGGCTCTGATGTGGTAATGGCGGATCAACTCTGCGGCCAATTCTACGCTCAGTTGCTCGACCTACCCGACGTGTGCGATCGCACCTATGCCCAAATTGCCCTGCGCACGGTCTATGATTCCTGTTTCAAAAAGTTCTACGCGGGCAAATTCGGCGCGGCGAATGGTGTCCTCATCGACGGCAGCCCGGAAAACCCCAACGCGACCCACCCCCTCGAAGTCTGGACGGGAATTAATTTCGGCCTCGCGGCTTACATGCTGTTAATGGGGATGAAGGAGGAAGCGTTTGAGGTGGCGGAAGCGGTGGTTAAACAGGTCTACGAAAACGGTCTCCAATTCCGCACCCCGGAAGCCATCACCCCGGTCGGCACGTTCCGCGCCTGCCACTACCTCCGCGCCCTGGCCATCTGGGGAATGTACGGCGTTTTAACGGAGTTCAAAATGAGATAGGTACTAACCCCATCACAAACGAAAAAAGTAGGGTGGGTGATTACTCACTCTACATCTGCAACTTAAACAAAACGTTCGATTGAATTCACAGAAGATTACATCAATAATTTGGATTTACACTTAAAGGCTATGATTAACAAAATTAGTGAATATTTTAAAGCACAAAAGATAATCACAGGGCATTTATATTTCTATGTCAAAGGACAAAAATATCAAGGACGAGGATTTATTCAGTGGGAACCAAATGATGGTTTCATTTTGGATGCCTTCCTAGATAAAATCAAAAATCATGATAATCAATCGAGTGATATAGGTAAAGTAAAAATCCCAAAAAAATCAGATTATTGTTCTATCCGAATACAGACAAGCAATGGTTGGATGCTTATACCTGATATATATATAAGTGATCAACTTAAGTTGGGCTTATTGCAAAGAAATTTATCTTTATCATTTAATCGTATATTTATTTGTGATTTGTGTTTACCAATTTTCAATAATGATACAGAACCAAAATGGTATGGCAGTGCTTTATATCGAATAGAAGATGATAGTTTTTTTGGTGATCCTGTAACTGTCACAACGAAATTAGAAAATCAATTAATTGAACAGCTTGGTAAAACAGGATTATTGTATGAGGAAAGTAATATTAAACTCAAAGGATATTTCCTTAAAAAGGGATATTTTCATTTACACTGGATTCTTTCTCAAAAATCTTATAGTAAATCCGAATCTTGGAATTGGCCCATTGGACTTCAAGAGGCCTTACGGATTTTATGTGGAGAAACTGTGCAAATACTTCAACGTCAAGTTAGAAGGGCCACAAAAAAAATCATTGAAGTTAGAACGGAGCAAGAATACAAGGATTTAGGGCTATTTGCTTTTTTTGATAATCAATATTTTAAGAGTGATCAACGCACAAAGATCATTGTATATGTATCCAATTTCTTTTGTCGAAAAAAAGAATTTCATGAAATTTGTACAAGAATTTTCTTTCAAATTTTGGAAGCTAGTGAACAGCAATTACAAAGTAGTCAAGAGCTATTTGTTGCAACTACTCTAGAAGCCATAATCAGAACAATCTATGATCTTCCAGTAACAAAAAAGGATAATTCTAAAGGCTTGGTTGAACAATATTTAAATGGCAAATTCAAGGGTTCATATTTCTTAAATGAAAGCAATAGAGAGTTTAGAAAAGAATGGAAAGAGTTTTGTGAGTGTGCCATTGAAGCTTTTCAGCGTCTTCGGACTCGTAACGCACACCCAGATTGGCTAATACATACAAATAGTTTAGATGTTGACTCAAATAAAGAACAAGCACTGAACGATATGATCTATCTATGTCGATTTTACGGACATATTATTCTTGCCCTTACTGGATTTAAATTATTAAGACCTAATCCTCCAACACCTCATCAAAACTGGGGTGCTGTGGCAACTTTTTTTTCATGCAAACAGGAGTTAAGTAAAGAATCACCTCAAGATGATAAATGGCATAAAATTGTTGCAAGAAGAAGACAAGAAATGGTAGAAAACAAAGGAAAAAGAACTAAAAAATAGCTAGATCTAATGAGTTAGTGTTAGGGTGAAAAATATCCACATTTTGAAATCTTCAACATTTTGCCATGGTTTCAGCCTCCGGAACAGCGCCAACCCTCACCCTAGCGGACTTCCTCGCCCAACCTGAAACCCGTGCCCCAAATAGTAGAGTGGGCATTACCCACCTTCCTGTATGCTGAAAAAATAACTAGTAGTATTAAGCTTGGTATGGGTATTTTGGCGATTCAGGCTGATGAACGGGTTAAGAGTGTTTCGTTTACAGAAGATGCAATCAGCGTTGATTTGATGGATGGCCGGATCATTACGGTTCCTCTGGTTTGGTATCCAAAACTACTCAATGCTCTGCCAGAACAGCGGATGCAGTGGGAAATCTGTGGCGGGGGTTATGGGATTCACTGGGACGAAATTGATGAAGACCTAAGCACAGCAGGAATGCTACGAGGAGCGCCCGCCCCTAATGCCATCTCTGCGAGTGTTTCTTGATATTAAAGTGAGAGGAACATTAAACCTCTCAGCATTCCTGAATGGTTTCACCCCCCGGAACAGCGCCAACCCTTACCCTAGAGGCTGTTCTCACCCCATCCGAAACTAAACCGGCCTGTGAATTGATAAGGGGATTTCCGAGCTAGCGAGTCCGAAGACCCGTTTTCTGATGGGTAGACCGGGCATCAAGGCTTGGCACTGTTGAAGCAACAGGCGATCGCTGAACAGGAAAACCGATTAATCATCACCCGCCTCCCCGGCTGACCCCCCATAATAGAAGATCGTAACTTCACCGCAAATTTGAACTTGACGATAACGATGCAGATTAAAACCGTTGAGACTTTACCCCTAGACTGGAGCGGCGATGCGTTGGCCCTAGGATTCTATGCCGATGCTGTGGAGATGAGCGCTGAGTTAGCAGCCATTGATACACGCTTGGATGGCACGATCGCAGAATTGATCGCCGAAACCGAATTCACCGGCAAAGCGGGCAGCAGTGCCGTGGCGCGGGTGGGCAGCCATAGCCCGGTGCGCAAAATTATCCTCGTGGGCGTGGGAGCCGAAGCGGACTACAGCCCAGCGGTGGCCCGCACGGCAGCGGCAGCGATCGCCCGCATCGCCAAACAGCAAAAGGTGAAAACCCTCGGCATTCGTGTGCCCATGGCGGAAGATGTGGGCAAGACCGCGCAGATGCTCACCGAAGGGCTACACCTGTCGCTCCATGTGGACAATCGGTTTAAATCTGACCCCCAAGATCAGGGCGCGGTGCTGGAAAGCGTCGATCTGTTGGCCCTGGGATCAGAGGCGGGGGCCTTGGCCACCGGGGCAGCGATCGCCTCTGGGGTGATCCTCGCCCGTGAACTCGTCGCCGCCCCCGCCAACAGCGTCACACCGCTCACCCTCGCCGCCCTCGCCCAAGACCTCGCCAGCGAATACGGCCTAGAGTTGAAAATCCTTGAACAAGCCGACTGTGAAGCCCTGGGAATGGGGTCATTCCTCGGCGTGGCTCAAGCCTCAGAGCTGCCCCCGAAATTCATCCACCTCACCTATCAACCCAGTGGCACACCCCGCCGCAAAGTCGCGATCGTGGGGAAGGGCTTAACCTTTGATTCCGGCGGGTTGAACCTGAAAACCGGCGGCAGCGGCATTGAAACGATGAAAATGGACATGGGCGGCGCGGCGGCCACCTTCGGCGCGGCGAAAGCGATCGCCCAACTCAAGCCCGATGTGGAAGTTCACTTCATCAGCGCCGCCACCGAAAACATGATCAGCGGCAAAGCGATGCACCCCGGCGACATCCTCACCGCCTCCAACGGTAAAACCATCGAAGTCAACAACACCGACGCAGAAGGCCGCCTCACCCTCGCCGATGCCCTCGTCTATGCGGACAAACTCGGCATGGATGCGATCGTCGATCTCGCCACCCTCACCGGAGCCTGTATCGTTGCCCTCGGTGACACCATTGGCGGCCTCTGGTCTCCCAATGCTGACCTCGCCGCCCAACTCCAAACCGCCGCCACCCAAGGGGGCGAAAAATTCTGGACTATGCCCCTCGAAACCGCCTATTTTGAAGGACTCAAATCTCCCATTGCAGATATGAAAAACACCGGCCCCCGTGCCGGTGGTTCAATCACTGCGGCCCTCTTCCTCAAAGAGTTTGTGGACAAAACCCCCTGGGCACACCTCGATATTGCGGGCCCCGTCTGGGCGGACAAAGAAAACGGTGTCAACAATGCCGGAGCAACGGGCTACCCGGTGCAAACCCTTGTGAATTGGGTCTTGCAATAAGCGATCGCCGGGTCGCTGGTGTGACCACAGACAAACAAGGGGCTTAAAGCCCCTTGTCCTCAACAGTTGCATCAGTCCGACCCACCCCCATCACTTGGCTTGAAGCTGCGCTAATTGTTCCGGCGTTAGCCCGGTGGCTGTCATCACCTGAGCATCACTCATCCCGGCTTGCAGTAAATTCCGAGCGATTTGCGCCTGGGCAGCAACCCGACCCCGTTCTTCCCCAATTTGAATCCCCTGCTCCCGACCCAGTTGAATGCCGGTATCGATCCCTTCATCCCGTGCGGTATCAATTGTATTTTGCAGGTCGCGATAATATTTGAGGCTATCTTCATAGGAGCGCACTTGAGCGGGATTGAATTTGGCGATTTCAGCGATCGCAAACAGTTTTTCAAAAATATCTTCTTGGAGGGGTTTGGGGATATCTTGCAGGCGGGTTAAGTTGCGCAAAATATAGAGCCACTTGTCAAAACGGGTGCTGAGTTGATCCACCGTTTTATTGAATTTGGGCATTTCCAAATAGACAAAGGTGAGCTTGTCGTAGAAGACTTTGCAGGTTTCAATATCAGTGAGCTTGACATCATAGCGATATTTATCCGGTTGCTGCTCATCGCCTGCAAACACAAAATCCAGAATTGCCACGGTGTACACCGCTTTGAGCTTATAATTCCAGTCTCCTTGTTTGGCTTGTTCGCGGATGGGGAATGTGGAATAAAAAACGGTGCGATCTTTAAAAAAATTCTGTTTCGCTTTTTGCAGTTCAACAATGAATTTTTCACCGCGTTCATTTTCACAGTAAAGATCAAAAATAGCCTTGCGATCGAGTCCGGTAGACCCAAGCTGCTCATTTTTGATGTAGTTAATGGATTTAATTTCTCCCTGCTCATCCTTGAGTAGAAGGTATCTGTAAAGAAAAGATTAAACAGTAAGGCGTTTGAGCATTAAAGAGGTCATGGCTTGATAGACGAAACACTCACTCATTTGGGGAAGGCGCTCATAGTCTTTACTTAAACGGCGATGCTTACCCAACCAAG